>JAEUQQ010000581.1 GCA_016789685.1 Acidobacteriota bacterium
GCGACGACGACGGGCACGCGGTGGGCGCTGGCCGAGGGCGAGGTCGGCGGTGCGCGCAACGTCGAGACCTACATCCTGCTCGCCAACACGTCGGCGACTGCCGGTGAGGTGCTCGTGACGCTGCTGTTCGAAGACGGCACCAGCGCGGAGCGGACGTTCACCGTCGCGGCGCGCAGCCGCTTCAACGTGGACGTGCGCACGGAGTTCGCCGCGGCGCTCGACAGGCGCTTCGGCGCCCTGGTCGAGAGCCAGGGCGCCAGCGCCGCGCAACTCGTCGTCGAGCGCGCGATGTACTGGAACGCGTCAGGGCAGGACTGGGCGGCCGGCACGAACGCGCTGGCGACACGGTTGCCGTAGTCGCGCAGCGCGCCGGTGCGGGACGCCGTCAGCGGAGGCGCGTCCCGAGGTTGTTGGTGCCCGCGGCCCAGACGACGCCGTTGGCGTCGTTGTACATCGCGCGCTCGACGACGATCTGGGCCGGCGTCGCGCCCAGGCTCTCGACGATGGCGCCGAAGCGGCGGCCGGCTGCGGCAGGCACCTCGCTCCGCGCGTCGAAGTTCGTGCGTGAGTTGGCGGCGACGCTGACGGTGCGCACGGCGGTCGTCCCGTCTTCGAAGACCAGCGTGACCTGCACCTGGCCGGCGAATGCCGAGGTGTTGGCGATCAGGATGTAGGTCTCGAGGTTCAGCGGTCCGGCCACCTCGCCATCGGCGAGACCCCACTTGGTGCCCGACAGCAGTGCGCCGGCCGAGTTGTGCCCCTCGAACCAGTCAGACACGCCACCCGGCCACCACATCGCGCGCTCGACAATCACAGGGACATTGTTCGTCACGGTGAATACTGCCGACACGGCGGTGTTGGCCAGCGGCAGGCCGCTCATGCCGGGGAAGGTCTCGAGGTCGGCCCAGATGTTGTACCGGCTCTGCGGGGGGATGGTGTACGACTTCGTGAGCGTCGATCCGTCGGGCAGCAGGTACCGGCCCTCGATGGTCGAGGGGCTCGTCGACGGGTTTGCGACCAGGTAGAACAGGTCGAGGTAGTCACCCGTGGCGCCCTCGGCAAAGAACCAGGTCGAGGCGGGGCCGGGCACGCCCGCGCTCTCGTGACCCGATCCGAACGTCTGCCCGGCGACGTCGCGGTACATCGCGCGCTCGACGATGATCGGCGCGGTGGCCGAGATGACGGCCGACACTTCGGCCGAGGCGAGCGCGGGATCGACCGTGTTGACCCAGATGTTGAGACGGCTCGACGCGGCCACCGGGTAGGTGCGGACGATCGGTGCGCCCGAGGTGAGCAGGTAGGTCACGGTGACGACGATTGGCGCGGGGTTCGGGTTCTGCACCAGGTAGAACAGGTTGAACCCGGCGATGGTCGCGCCTTCGGCGAGGTACCACGTCGTGAGCGGCTCGGCGATACTCGTTTCGGCGTGGCTGCCGTAGCCGCTGGCGTCCCACCGCATCGTGCGGTCGGCGATGATCGGCTGGTCAGAGACGATCACGGTCGAGAACTCCGCGCTGGCAAGCGCCGGCAGATCCTCGGGATTCACGGTGGCGCGCGCGACGCCGTCGAGCGGCACGTCCTGCGAGATGTTCTGGCCCGTCGTTGTCTGGAAGGTCACGCGGGCGGTCGTCGGCGTGCCCGTGGCGTTGAGCAGGGCGATCGCGGTGTCGAAGAAGTTCCCCGTCGCGCCCTCTGAGAAGTACCGCGTGAACAGCCCGTTGGTCACCACGAAGATCGTCGACACCGCGTTCACCGTGCACGACGAAGCGACCACCTGCGTTGAGGCCGGCTGGAAGGTGAAGCCCGTCCGCGTTGGCGTCAACGTGTACGTCGATCCCAGCGGCAGCCCCGTGAAGGTGTAGCGCCCGTCCACGTCGGTGACCGCCGTCGCGCCGCCGGGCGTCAGCGTGACGGTCACGTTCGCGACCGCGCCATCGAGGCCGTCGCGGACGAGCCCCGAGATCGACGTGAGACAACTCCCCGTGAAGTCGGCGACCTGGTTCGACGAGAGGTTCGCGAACGCGCGGTTGGTGGGCGTGAACGTCGTGCCCGTGAGCGACGGCGTGACGGTGAACGTGCCGCCCTGGGCGAGCCCGTTGAAGGCATACGTGCCCTGTGCGCTCGTCGTCGCGGTGGCGTTCGCGCCGCCCGACAACGTCAGGGTGACGCCGGCCAGCGCGCTGCCGCCGCGCGTGACGGTGCCGCTGATGGTGAACGTGGGAACCACCAGCGCGTAGCCGTAGAGGTTTGGCGCCTGCGCGCCGGGCGCAAGGTCACTTGCCAGGCTCGCAAACACGGGACGCCCATCGTCGCCGACCTTGCAGTCGGTCGTCATCGACGCGCCCGACCCGGCGTTTCCGGTCTGCGTACCCGACGGTGTCGTGCTCTGCAGCAGCGTCACGCCGGTTGTCAGGTCGCGAACGGCGACTTCCGGTCCGCCATTCGTGTCGGTCACGCCAGCCACGACATCGGTGCCAAAGGCACGGAAGGCGAGATACCGGCCGTTGGGGCTGATCGCGAGCAGGAACGCGTCGGCGTTGGTCGGCGCATTGCCGGCCGGGACGACCGACGCCTGCTTCACGCTGTTGGGGGTGCCAGCGGCACGCAGGCGCGTGAAGACGTGGGTCTTCGGCGCCCCGCCCGGAAACGTGACGGCCGTGTCGAGGTTCTGCGCCGTGCTCGAGAACGCGACCCGCGACCCGTCGGCGCTGAGCGTGACCCCGTTGACCGCGGAGTTTGCGCCGTCGTTGCCCGCTGCGTTCACGCTGATCAGCGTCGTCGTGTTGCCCGTGAGGTCGCGCACGTACGCGTTGGCGACGCCGCCGGTCGTCACCGCGCCGGGCACCAGGTCGAGGCCCGCGATGATGAACGCCACGTAGCGTCCGTCTGCCGAGATCGCGTACGGCGTGTCGCTGAACGTCGCCGCGGGCGACGCAGGGAACGCGTCGGCGCCCGTTTTCGAGCTGGCCAGGCGTGTCACCCCGGTGACGAGGTCGCGGACGTACACCTGCATGAACCCGCTCGGATTGCCCGGCAGGATGTTCGTCGTCTCGACGCTGAACAGCACCTTGCCGTCGTCGCTGATCGACGCGCGGCGCGGGACGAAGTGCACCCCGAAGATGTTGTTGGTCGTCACCCCGTCGGCCGCGACGTTGACGAGCGCCATCGTGCCTGCCTGCCGGTCGTAGGCGTAGAGATCCTGGAAGCCGTTGACGTCGTTGGCGCCCGGCACGAGGGTGGTGGCCGTGGCCGACGACATGAACACGACGAAGCGGCCATTGCCACTCACGAGCGCGCCGCCGAGCGTCTGCCCCGGTGCGGTGAGGCCGTCGGCAGAGCGCGACACCAGCGTCGTCGTGCCAGCCTGCCGGTCGCGCAGGAACACGTGCTGCCGGTTGCCGCTGCTGGCGTACGTCGGGCCCGAGACGAGGTTCGTCGCATCCATCACGAACGCCACGTAGCGGCCATCGTGGCTGACCGTGGGCGAGTAGCCGCAGAAGGCCGCATTGCTGCCCGTGGTGCCGCTGGCGCTGGCGCTCACCAGCGACAAGGCGCCAGTCTGCAGGTCCTTGACGTAGACATCGACGTTGCCTGCCCCAGGCAGGCCCGTCGTGGCGACACTGCTCGCGTTGCCGCAGAAGGCGACGTAACGGCCGTCGGGCGTCGCGTCGAGCCCGTCGCGGAGGCCGACCCAGGTGCCCGGGGCCGTCGCGTTGACCAACGTCAGGCCTGGGCCGGCGCCGGCGAGGCGGGGAACGAAGGCCGTGGCGGCGAGAACGAGCGTTGCCGCCAGTGCCGCGACTCGGCGTGAAGGGGCGGGGGCGTGCAGGAACATGGGTCCTCCGGAATGCCGGTGAAGAGGGGTGCACTCCTGAAAGCGGACCCGCCGCCCGAAACGGCTCACCGGCCGTCGCCCTCCGGGCGATGCCTGTCACGGCGCCCTGTGCCACAATGGCAGGCTGTCCGCATGACTCCGACCCCGATTCGCGTCCGCTTCGCCCCGTCGCCGACCGGCTACCTCCACGTCGGAGGCGCCCGCACCGCGCTCTTCAACTGGCTCTACGCCCGGCACTATGGCGGCACGTTCGTGCTGAGGATCGAAGACACGGACGTCGAGCGGTCGTCGGACGAGATGGTCGAGGGCATCCTCGTCGGCATGCGTTGGCTGGGGCTCGACTGGGACGAGGGGCCCTTCGTCGGCGGCCCCCACGAGCCGTACTTCCAGTCGGGACGCCTCGAGCGCTACCGCGCGCTCGCGCAGCAGCTCGTCGACACGGGCCATGCCTACTACGACTACCGCACGGCCGAGGAGATCACCGCCGCCCGCACGGCGGCCGAGCAGGGTGACACCGACGACTGGTCGCACGACCGCGCCTCGCGCGATCTCGATCCCGCCCAGGCGGCCGCGTACGAAGCCGAAGGCCGTCCGCGCGCCATCCGCTTCCGTGTGCCCCACGGCCAGACGCAGGTGCGCGACATCGTCCACGGCGACATCACGTTCGACAACGCCACGATCGAAGACTTCGTCATCCTGCGCAGCGACGGCCACCCGACGTATCACCTCTCGGTGGTGGCCGACGACGTCGACATGCAGATCACGAGCGTGATCCGCGGCGACGACCACATCTCGAACACGCCCAAGCAGGTGCTGCTGTACCAGGCGCTCGGGGCGCCGGTGCCCGAGTTCGCGCACGTCCCGCTCATCCTCGGCGCCGACAAGAAGCGCCTGAGCAAGCGCCATGGCGCGACCTCGGTGATCGAGTATCGCGCGCAGGGCATCCTGCCGGAAGCGATGGTCAACTTCCTGGCCCTGCTCGGATGGTCGCCCGGCAGCAGCGACCAGGAGCTGTTCACGCGCGACGAGCTGGTGCGGGCGTTCTCGCTCGAGGGGATCAGCGGCGGCAACGCCGTGTTCAACAACGAGAAGCTCGCCTGGTTCAACATCCAGCACATGATGCGGCTCAGCGACAGCGAGATCGTCGCGCGCGTCGAGAGCGACCTCGACGCTGCCGGCCTGTGGCGGCCGTCGTTCGAGCACGGGCACGACGAGCATGCGTTCATCTGCGCGGTGATCGCCTTGCTGAAGCCCCGCCTGCACGCGCTCGGCGACGTGGTCGAGCAGGCGCGCCCGCTGATCGCGCGCGAGATCGTGTACGACGAGGCAGCGGTGGCGAAGCACGCGGGCACGCCCGAGATGCGCGCGCACCTGTCGGCCCTTGCCGATGCCTGCGAGGCCCTCGAGCCGTTCGACGCGGCCACGATCGAGCAGGCCGTGCGCGGCTACGCCGAGCGTGCCGGCATCAAGGCCGGCGCGATGATCCACGCCACGCGCGTGGCGCTCACGGGCCGCACGGTCAGCCCGGGGCTGTTCGAGGTGATGGCGCTGCTCGGGCGCGCCACGGTCGTCGAACGGCTGCGCCGCCTGGCGACGCGCTGAGCCCGGGGGCGAGCCTGCCGCGCTGAGCCGTACTTGCGACTCGTCGATGGCGGGGGCGCAACTTGATGCGCCCCCGCGGAGTCACCGACGTTACTGAAGGCGGGTGGCGAGGGCGTTGGTGCCGGCCGCCCAGACCACGCCGTCTGCGTTCGAGTACATCGCCCGCTCGACCACGATCTGGACCGGCGAGGCCCCCACGCTCTCGACGATCATCCCGAACCGTCGCCCGACGGCCAACGCCGAGATCTCGGCCGGCTGGATGTTGAAGCGGCTCCGTGCGGCGATCGAGAACGTCTTCTCGGCCGGCGCGGTGCCATCTTCGAAGAGCAGCGTCGCCGTGACCTGGCCGGCAAGGGCCGAGGTGTTGGCCACGAGCACGTAGGTCTCGGTGCTGCGCGGACCTCCCACTTCGCCCTCAGCGACGGCCCACCGTGTCCCGGTCACCGTCGATCCCGGGCTGTTGTGCGCCTCGCGCCAGTCGGTGAAGCTCGGGCCGGGCCAATACATCGACCGCTCGACGATGATCGGCACGCCGTTGGTCGAGGTCACCGTCGCCGATGTCGCCACGTCGGCGAGCGGATACAGACCCGAACCCAGCGGCAGCTCCTCGAGGTCGACCCAGATGTTCTGCCGGCTGTTGGGATCGACGACGTACGACTTGGTCAGCGTCGTCCCGGTCGTCAGCAGGTACTCGACGGTGACCTGGGCCGGCGTGTTGTTCGGGTTGGCCAGCAGCACGAACATGTCGAGGAACGTGCCGGTGGCGCCTTCGGCCAGGAACCAGGTCGTCGCCGGCGCGGTCACGCCCGCGCTCTCGTGTCCGATGCCGAAGACCTGCCCGGCCAGGTCGCGGTACAAGGCGCGTTCCGCGATGATGGGCACCGCATTGGTCGAGCGCATCACCACCGACACGTCGCTGGCCGCCAGCGAGGCCAGCGCCGGGTCGGTGGCGGCCTCGCTGTTGACCCAGATGTTGAAGCGCGACTGCGCGCCCACCGTGTACGTCCTGGTCAGCACCGCGGCCGGCGGCGGACGCAGGTACCGCACTTCAACCGTCGCCGCCTGCTCGTTGGGGTTCTGGATCAGGTAGAACAAGTTGAACCCCGAGTGCGTCGCGCCCTCGGCGAAGTACCACTCGGTCGCCGTGCGCGTCAGGATCCCACGCTCGGCGTGGCTGCCGTATCCCCGGCCGTCCCACGTCAGCGTCCGATCGACCACGACCTGTATGTCGGCTTCCACCAGCGTCGAGAACTCGGCCGCCTGCAACCCGGCGACAGTCTCGACGTCGATCGTCGCGCGGCTGCGCCCGGGCACCGTGCGGTAGTCGCGAATCGTCGTGCCGTCGGTCTTCTGGAACCGCGTCAGCACCAGCGCGGGCGATGGCGTGGGGTTCGCAATCGCCAGGCGGGTATCGAAGAACGCGCCCGTCGCGCCCTCGGCGAGGAAGGTGATAACGAAGCCGCGCGGGTGCGTGCCCTCGTTGAACTCCTGCGCGTTCGTCTTTCCGTCAGTGTCGGGATCCCCGCTCGCCCCGTTGTCGGCGGTGTTGCTCAGCGGGTTCAGGCCGTACTGCTGTTCCCACCCGTTCGGCAGGCCGTCGGTGTCGGCATCACCGGTCGGGTCGCTCAGCGTCGGCACCGCGATGCTCGTCGTCGCCGAGTTGTTGGCCGGCACGGCATCGCCCGATGACGCGTTGACGCTCGCCGTGTTGGTGATGGTCGTGCCCGGCAGCGCGGCCCCCGTCACGGTGGTCACGAACGTGATCGTCGCGCTCGCGCCGCTGGCCAGGCTCGCGAACGTCACCGTCTGGGCGTTGCCGGTGCCGCCGCACACGCCGCCGCTGGTCGCGCTGCAGGTGTTCAGGCTCACGGCCGCCGGCAACGTGTCTGTCACGGTGATCCCCAGCGCGGCGTCGGGCCCCTGGTTCGCGAGCGTCAGGGTGTACGTGAGCGTGGCGCCTGGCAGGACGGTCGCGGGGGCAGCCGGCGCCGAGGCCTTTGCGAGCGACAGGTCGGCCGAGGGTCCCAGCTTCTGGATCACCCCATCGGAGCTTCCGCCGTCGTTGGTCCCCACGGGGCCGCCCCCGTACACCGACTGGAACGGACTGACGAGTTCCAGGGAATCGCTGTTGATGGCCGGCTGCGCGGCCCAGCCGGCCATGTAGACCTCGCCCGCCGCGTTGACCGTCACCGACGACAGGGTCGTGGCATTCGTGTTGCGCCCGCCCGCCAACGACAGGAACACCGTGTCGGTGCCGGCGGCGTTGATCTGCGCGACGAAGGGCCGCCCCGTGCCGAGCATCGCGGTGTCGAAGGCCGACTTCAGGGGAAGGTCGGTCGAGTTCGAGTAGCCCGTGATCCACGTGCGCCCGGCCGCATCGACCCCGATGTCAGACGCGGTATCTGACTGGCTGCCTCCCAACCGCAGCGCCCAGGCAAGACTGGCGGCTCCCGCAAGGTTGGTGTCGAACTTGACCACGATCGCGTCGAAGGCAAAGTCGACGGGTGTCGCCCCGCCCGGGAGGACGGTGGTGGCGATGTTGATCGATCGGGTGAAGCCCGTCGCGTACACCACGCCGGCGCCGCCACGCGCGATCCCCGTGAAGGTCTCGTCGCGATTGCCGCCCCAGAACGTGCCGTACAGGAGGCCTCCGGCACCGTTCACCGACGTGTCGATCCTCACGAGGAAGGCATCGCCCGACGTGCCGCCGCCGCCCTGGCTGTTCTGGGCCGCGTTGAGTGTCGGGAAACTCGTGCTGCTGGTTTCGCCCGAGACGAAGACGACGTTGGTCGCGTCGACCAGGACGTCGACGCTGGGGTTGAAGTACTCGGCGCCGGTGCCGCCGAGATACGACACGTATTGGCGCGTGCCCGTGGCACCATAGCGCACGAGAAAGGCGTCGTTGAGGCCACCGATGACGCCGTCGAACGTCGTTGCGGTGGACGGGAAGCCCTCGGCGGTGCTCGAGTAGGTCACGCCAGCAACGAAGATGTGCCCGGCCGCGTCGATCGCGACGCTGGTCGCGAAGTCGAGATCAGACCCGCCGAGGTACGTCGAGTAGATCAATGTCCCGGACGGTGACAGCGTCGTCATGAACGCGTCGGAGTCGATCGGGGCCACGGTCTCGTTGAACGTCCCATCGTCGGCGTCGGCGGTGGTGGGGAAGTTGGCCGAGCGAGTCGACCCCACCAACGTCACGTTGCCCGCCGCGTCGGCGGCGACCCCGCCCACGGCGATGTTGCCCGCGAGGTTCTCTTCGCCGTCGCCGCCGAACAAGGTCGAGAAGACCAGCGCCGCGCCCGACGGCGTGAACTTCGCCACAAAGGCGTCGCCAGGCATCGCCGCGCCTCCGCGCACGCTCTTGATCGCTCCAGGCGTCGCGGGGAAGGTGTCGCCCGCCGCCGAGTGCCCGGTGATGATGATGTTGCCGCCGGCGTCGAGCGCGATGTCCGTGATGACCTCCTGCGAGAGCCGCCCGAACCAGGTCGAGTAGGTGAGGACGGGGTCGATGACCAGTTCGCGCGCCGGGTCGTACCCGCCCACCGCGAACCGGACGACGTCGCCATCCAGCACGAAGCGGCTGGGGACCTCGGTGCGCTCGCCGGTGGCGGCCACCTGGTAGGTGTACGGTCGTTGCTGCTCGATGGTGCGGCCGTCGGCGGTCATCTCGAGTTGTCCCTCGGGGCCGATCGACAGGCGCTCGGCGCCACGAACCTCGAAGGCCACCCGCGACGGATCGGCCCCCGGCGCCACGATGAAGTCGTACTGCAGTCGTCGCTGGTTGCCGTAGTAGACGACGTCGATGCCATCGTAGACGTCGGCGTAGCGCACGCGCGCAAAGGTCGGCACGCCCTGCTGCCAGCGCGCGGGGTCGTTGCCCTTGAGGTAGTTCACGACACCCGGAAGGGGGGCATCTGTGGCCACCGCGGCGTGCGGATCGCTTCCACGCAGGGCGAACGCGAACGTAGTCGAGACGGCACCGCTCGTCGCCTTCGCCGAACGGGGCGTCGACACAGTCACCGAGGCGCCGGTTGGCGCGAGGCCGACGCGGTAGCCTGCTCCGTTTGCCACGAACCCGAACGACCGCTCGGCCTGGCCGTCGTTGCGCTCGAAGTGCAGCGGCACCGCGGCGATCGCTTCGGCGACACGACGTCGCGCCTCCGGGGTCGTCACGCCCGCGAGGGCGGCTCGATGCTGGGCAGCGGTCTCTGCGGGCGCGATCGCCATGGCAGGCGATGGCGAGACCTCGTCGGCGGTGATCGCGAGGAAGGGGACGGCCGACACCACCAGCAACGCGGTGCCTGCGAAGACGAGCACGGAACAAGCGCGGCCCATGGGAACCCTCCAGGCCGCCCGCAGGATTGGCGGGCCAGCCACCAGGCGCACTCCCGCCCCCGAAGACTCCGGGTGTTTCGTCGGGTCGGTTGATGCGTTCGGTGTTCAACGCGGCGCCCGACAGAAAACGGGACCACCACCCTCCTCGAGGTTCTCGTGCCACGCCCGTCGCGCCGGCGTATGCTGTCTCCACACATGTCAACGCAGCGTGATCCGCCCGGCGGCGCGGGGAACGAGGTGACGGCGCTGCTGCAAGCGTGGCGCAGCGGCGACGCCGCCGCCCTCGAGGCGCTGGTACCGCTCGTCTACCGCGAGTTGCACCTCATCGCGGCGCGATACATGTCGGGCGAGCGGGCGGGGCACACGCTGCAGAGCACGGCACTCGTCAACGAGGCATTCCTCAAGCTCGCCGACCAGCGCGTCGACTGGCGGAGCCGGGCGCACTTCTTCGCGATCGCCGCCACCGCGATGCGCCGCATCCTGGTCGATCACGCGCGGCGCGTGCACACCGACAAGCGCGGCAGCGCCGTGCCCGCCCTGCCGCTCGACGAGGCGCTGGCGGTGTCGGCGCCCGACGCCGCACCCGGCGAGGTGGACGTCTTTTCGCTCGATCGCGCGTTGAGAAAGCTGGAGGCCGTCGATCCCCAGCAGGGCCGCATCGTGGAGTTGCGCTTCTTCGGTGGGCTGACCGTCGAAGAGGCCGCCGACGTCCTGGGCGTGTCGCCCACGACGGTCAAGCGCGAGTGGGCCATCGCGAGAGCCTGGCTGTTTCGCGCGCTCGAACACGGCACCGCACGGGATCCTGCCGACGGGTGACCTGCACATGACCGAGGCCAGGCGGTGGGCGCGTGTGAAGGGGCTCGTGGGCGAAGCCCTCGAACTCGAGCCGGGGCAACGGACCGACTGGCTCGCCCGTCAGGACGTGCCCGACGACATCCGCGCCGATGCGCAGGCCCTGGTCGATGCCGAGGCCCGCGCGGGCGACTTTCTCGAGGCGGCCGCCCTCTCGCGCCAGGGCGCTGCCGCGGCACTGTTCGAGGCGACGGCGCATGCGGTGCCGCGCATCGCGTCGGGCCAGGTGCTGGGGGCCTACCGCATCCTCGGCCAGCTCGGCGAGGGCGGGATGGCGACGGTCTACCTGGGCGAGCGCGCCGACGACGCCTTCCGCAAGCAGGTGGCGATCAAGCTCGTGCGCAGTGGGGGCGATGCCGCATCGCTCGCCGAACGCCTGCAGCAGGAACGTCGGTTGCTGGCGACGCTCGACCACCCCAACATCGCCCGGCTCATCGACGGCGGCGCCACCGACGAGGGCGTGCCCTACGTCGTCATGGAGTACATCGAGGGCGTGCCGATCGACGAGTTCTGCCGGTCGCGCGCGACGAGCCCGGCTGCGTGCGTGGCACTCGTCCGCACGATCTGCGACGCCGTGCATCATGCCCATCGCAACCTCGTCGTCCATCGCGACATCAAGGTGTCGAACATCCTCGTGACGCCGGATGGCACTCCGAAGCTGGTCGACTTCGGCATCGCCAAGGCACTCGACGCCGACCGCCAGGCGCAGACGCTCACGGGGTTTGGCGCGATGACCCCCGAGAGCGCCAGCCCCGAACAGGTGAGCGGCGGGCCCGTCACGGTCGCCACCGACGTCTACGGGCTCGGTGCGCTGCTCTACCGGCTGCTCACGGGCCATGGGCCGTTCGCCCACGCCACGAACGCGGCTGACCTGCTTCGCGCCGTCTGTCGCGACGATCCCGAGCCGCCGAGTCTCGTGGCGCCGGGCCGGGCCATCGCGCGCGACCTCGATCTCATCGTGCTCAAGGCGCTCAGGAAGCGTCCCGACGATCGCTACGACAGCGTGGCGGCGCTCGCTGCGGATCTCGACCGGTTCCTCGACGGGCGTCCGGTCGCGGCGGCACCCGACTCGACCGCGTATCGTGTGCGTCGATTCGTCGCGCGGCACCGGCTCGCCGCGGCGGTTGCCGTCGCGGCGGTGGTGACGTTGACGGCGGGCGTGACGACGATCGTGTGGCAGGGCCGCGTGGCGCAGCGCGAGCGCGCCCGCGCCGAACGGCGCTTCGACGACCTGCGCCGCCTGGCAAACACGCTGGTCTTCGATATCCACGATGCGGTCCTGCCCCTGCCGGGATCGACTCCCGTGCTGAAGACCCTGATCGAAAGCGCACTGACCTACCTCGACAGCCTGGCCGCCGAGGCCAGGAACGAGATCGCCCTCCAGCGCGATCTGGCGAACGCGTATGAACGGCTCTCGTCGGTGCAGGGACGGATCGGCAACGCGAATCTCGGCGACCACCACGGCGCGCTCGCCAGCGTGGCGAAGGCCGTGACCCTGCGCGAGGCGGTCGTCGGCGTGCCAGGCGCGGGACCCGACGACGTCGTGGCGTTGGCCGCCTCGTACGGGCGTCGGGCGCAGCTCGCCACGACGCCCGACGCGCGGCAGGCGTCAGTAGAGGAAGGTTTCCGGGTGCTCAGGATGCTGTCGCACACGGATGCCGGGCAGCCGCCCGCGGTCGTGGTCACGGCGACCCTCCTCTGGATCGACGCCGGCGCGCACACCGACCGCAAGGACTACCGCACCGCGGCGGAGCGCTACCGGCGTGCCGCGGTCCTCTACGAACAGCTGCTGCGCATGAGCGGGTCCGATCGCTACCAGGACGCCAGCCGGAACCTCGCCATCGCCCACAAGACCCTCGGCGCCGTGCTGTGGATGCTTGACGACCGGACGGGGGCGAGCGACGCGTACCGGAAGGCCCTGGCGCTCGACGAGGCGCGGCTGGCGACGCAACCCGACAACACCACGTGGTTGCTCGACGTGTCGTTCTCCCTGGCGTCGCTCGCGCATGCCGAGCTCGCCACCGACGACACGGCGGCATCGCTGTCGCACTACGAGCAGTCGCTCGCGCTGCGCGAGCGGGCGCTGGCGGGCGACCCGCAGAACGCCCAGGCCCGCGCCGCGGTCGAGCGGGCGTACCGGACGCTGGCCCGCGTGCTCAGCATCCGCGGCGACGAGGGGCGTGCCCTGGCGGCCTCTGCGAAGGCCGTGTCGATGGCGCGCGATCACAGCGCGTTGCTGCCAGACGACCGGCGCGCCGGTCCGCTGATCGACGCGCTGCTGGCCGATGCGGACGTTCGGCGCGAGCTGGTGTCGAGGCATCCTGCCCGCGCCGCGCTGCATCAGCGCGCGGCCTGCCGCGGCCTCGACGAGGTGGCCCAGTTGCAGGACGCCGCCCAGGCCCACGGCATCGCCACCCCTCCAGGCATTGACGCCGAGTCGCTCGCGCGAGCGCGACTCGCGTGCACGCCGACCCGCTGAGCCCTGCGGCCCGGGCGTCTGCGTGGGCAGGCGCACCACTGCCGGCGGCCACGCGACCCGGGCCGGATCTGTGCGGGACCCGCGCTTCAATCACGAATATTGACCAGCTGCCGATGATCCCGGCAGGGCGTCGTGTCCTTGCCGGCGGCCCTGGACGCATTGGTCGTCCCTCGCCGTGGAGCCCTGCTCCGGGCGGGATCCCCCGGAGTCCGATCATGCTGTGTTCGTGGAAGTCCGTTGCGGTCGCGTATGCCGCATCGGTCACCGTCGCGTCGGCGCAGCCGGCGTTGCCCCTCCCCATTGCCGCCTCGCTGTCGAACGCTGCCCAGCAGGCTGCTGCCGGCATCGGCCCGAGCCTGACCCTCGAGCAGTGCATCGCCGCCGCCATCGATCGCGACGGACGGCAGCGGGCGGCGGGTCACGAGATCGACATCGCCACGGCCCGCCGCGGGCAGGCCCTGTCATCGCGGTATCCCTCGTTGTCGGCCACGCTGGCGGCGACGCGGTTCGACGAGGATCCGAACTTCGTCTTCCCCTCGTCGACGATGGGGATCCCGGCCAGCAGCATCACGATTCCACCCATGGTGATGACGTTGCCCGCCAATGCCTTCGGCCCCGGCTTCCCGCCGGTGCCCGTCCCCATGCAGATCCCGGGATCGGCCATGGCGGTTCCGGCGCAGTTGTTCGAGGTGCCCGAACAGGACGTCAGGTTGATGGACAAGACGTTGTACTCGGGCACGGTGAAGGCGATGTACGCCATCTACACCGGGGGGCTGGCGGGTGCCCGCATCGCGCAGGCACGCGCCGGCGTCGAGGCCGCGCGTCACGGGCGGCGGCAGACGTCGGCCGAGATCGCCTTCGACGTCACGCGGGCCTACTACGGCGTCGTGCTCGCCCACAAGCTGCGCACGGTGGCCGCCGAGACGTACGAGCGGATGAAGGTGACGCTCGACCTCACCGAGTCGCTCTACAAGACCGGGTCGGGGCGGGTGAAGAAGACCGACTACCTGCGGCACTCGGCGATGGTCGACACGATCGCGTCGATGGTGACCGAGTTCGAGGCGCAGGAGCGTACGGCGCGCGCGGCCCTGGGGATGCTGATCGGCTGGACGGGCACCGGCGAGCCGCAGCTGGCCTCAGACGATTTCGCTGCCCCGGCCCCGGTACCGGCGATCGACACGCTGGTGGGCGAAGCGCTCGCTGGCAGTCCGCGCATCGGGCAGATCGACGCGGGCCTGGTGGCGACGAAGGCTGGCGTCAGGGCAGCGCAGGCCGGCCACATTCCCAAGGTGGCGCTGTTTGCCAACCTCACGCTCCTCGGCAACTCCTACGACGCGGGCCTGGTCTCGTCGCGCAACCGGACGACGTGGTCGGTCGGCCTCGGGGTCGACGTGCCGATCTTCGAGGGCTTCCGCGTGACGCACGAGGTCAACGAGGCGAAGGCGGCCGAGCGCAAGCTGGCGGCACTGTCGTCGGCGCTGCGCGACGGCGTCTCGCTCGACGTGCGTCGCGTGGCCATCGCCATCGACAAGAACCTGGCGCAGCGCGCGACGACGGGGAACGCGTACAAGTCGTCGACCGAGAATCGCGAGCTGCACATCCGCGCCTACCAGGACGAACTCGTCGAGACCAAGGACATGATCGAGTCGCAGCTCGTCGAGGCGGTGCTCGCCGGCCAGTTCTTCAAGGTGCAGTTCGACCTGGTCGAGGCCCAGGCGTCGCTCGACCTGCTGCTCGGGCGTGCCGGGGCGGGTCGTCATTGAGCCGGCCCGGGGCCATCGCATGAGCAGCTACGACCAGGCACGCCGCGGTCGCGCGTTTCGCGCGATGGCCGGGGTGTGCGTGACCCTGCTGTGCCTCGCCGGCACGAGCGCCGGGCCGGCGGCCCAGGCATCGCCTACGCCCTTCAACGTCGCGTTCACGTCGACCATGTTCGCGGCGGTCAACACCAACGACGCCAGGGCCGCCGTCATGGTGCTGGCCCGCGAGATTGCCGCGGCGCGCAACCTCCCGATCACGCCGGTCGCGACGGTGTACGAGCGCATCAGGACCTTCGCAGCGCTGTCGATGCGGGGAAGGTGCAGTTCGCCATGCTGTCGGTGCCGCAGTACTACGAGCTGCAGCGGCCGGACTTTGCGAAGACCGTCCTGATCTCGAGGCGCGGGCGGGTCAAGGAGGAGTTCCTGCTGCTCGCGAAGAAGGGCAGCGTGGCCCGCCTGTCTGACCTCGAGGGCTCGACCGTGATGACGGCCGACGGCCTCGATCACGACATGTCGCTCGCGTGGCTCGCGACGGTGCTCGCCGATCGTCGACTGCCGCCTCCCGGGCGCTTCTTCAGGTCGGTCACGAGCGCACCCAAGGTGCCGCGGGCCGTGCTGGCGGTGTACTTCGGCCAGGCGTCATCATGCATCGTGACACGTTCGGCCCTCGAGACGATCATCGAGCTCAACCCGCAGGTGGGCGCCAGCCTCGAACCGCTGGCCACGTCGCCGCCGCTGGTGTCGAGCGTGGCCCTGCTCGCCCACGGCTCCGACTACACACTGCCGCGGTTCCTCGATGCGCTGTCGAACCTGCACGAGAACGCGCGAGGGCAACAGGGCATGCGGCTGTTCGGCATCGAGCGGATGACGATCGGCGCCCCCACCGACCTGGCCTCGTCGATCGACATGGTGCGCGCGCTCGGCCGCCACGGTCAGGCAGGCAGGTGATCGCGATGTCCTGCCAGGCCGCCACCCGCGTCGTGACTTCGACACCGGCCCGCGTCGCCACGACGATCGTCGCCGCCCTCGCGGCGTGTGCCTCGCTGGCGGCCGCGCCAGACGAGCCGGGCGAGCCCTTCCTGGTCGGCTTCACCACGTCGATGTTCGCTGGCGTCAACACCATCGATGCGCGCGCGGCGATGTCGGTGTGGGCGAAGGAGCTTGCCGCCTCGAGCGGGCTTCACCTGCACGCATCCACCACGATCCTCGGCGGCGCCGACGAGGCGCGCCAGGCGATCGACGAGCGACGTGTGCATCTGCTCCTGCTGTCGACCGAGCAGTACTACCGCATGCAGCGGCCCGCATTCGGCGAGGTGCTCTACGGCCTCAGGCGCAATCGCCAGAAAGAGGAGTACCTGCTGCTCACGAAGAAGGGCGCCTACCCGACGCTGCAGCACCTCGGCGGCAAGGACATCACGACGATCGATGGCATCGACCATGACATGTCGGTGGCCTGGCTCGAGACACTGCTCATGGAGCAACGGCTGCCGCCCGCGCGCGTGCACTTCGGTACCGTCACGCGTGCCGCGAAGCCGGCGCGTGGCGTGCTGCCGGTCTACTTCGGGCAGGCCGACGCGTGCGTCGTGACACGTTCGGCGTTCGAGCTGATGGTCGAGTTGAACCCCCAGGTCGCTACCGCGCTCGCGCCGCTGGCGACGTCTCCGCCGTTGATCCACGCGATCCTGGTTCTCGACCGCCGATACGCTCCAGAAATCCGGGCGCGGCTGCTCGACGCGCTGCAGAACCTGCACACCACCGCTCGCGGCCAGCAGGTCTTGAGCTTCTTCGGCGTCGACCGGATCACGACCGGCCGCTTCGACGACCTGGCACCGTCACTCGACCTCGTGCGAAGCCTCGACCGTCAGCAGAAACTCCAGAAGCCGACACCACAGGGGCCGGTGACGCCGGTTCGCGGGGGTGCGCGATGACGCTGCGGTTCACGCCGTCCATCCTCGTCCGCACGATCGCCGTGTCGTGGGCGGTCGCCATCCTCGGGATCGTCACGTTCGCGATGTCGGTCGAGCCGCAACACCGGCGGGCGCTGCTCAATGCCGTCGACTCGAAGGCCCAGATCATGGGTCGATCGATCCGCGACGTCGCTTCGTCGGCGCTCGTGGTCGAGGACTACGGCGCCGTCGTCGAGCACTGCATGAATATCGTCGAAGGCGGCGGCGACGTCCCGTTCATCGTCATCACGCGCAACGACGGGTTCTCGCTGGTGCAGACGGCCAAGGGCTGGACGACATCGCAGCTCGATGGCGAATGGCGTCCGTCGACGGGACGCATCGCCTCGGGGGCGATACGCCAGACCAGCGTGTGGCCCGACGAGGTGTACCTCAGGTCGGAGCCCCTCGACTACTCGGGCATCGAGTGGGGCTGGATCCACATGGGCATGTCGCTGCGCGACTACGACGCCGAACGGCTCGCCCTCCGCAACCGCACCTACGTGATTGCCGGCCTCGCGATCCTCGTCGGCCTCTGCGCGTCGATCGTGATGGGGCGCCGGCTGACCACGCCCATCGTCCGCCTCACCGAGGTGTCGCGGCGCGTCACTGTCGGCGACTGGACGGCGAAGGCCAACGAGGAGTCGAGCGACGAGATCGGCCAGCTGGGCCACGCGTTCAACGACATGACGACGACCCTGCAGGGCACGCTCGACGAGCTGACGCGTGCGCGCGACGCCGCAGAGGCCGCCTCGCGGGCCAAGAGCGAGTTCCTCGCCAACATGAGCCATGAACTGCGCACGCCGCTCAACGCGATCATCGGCTACAGCGAGCTGCTGCGCGAAGAAGCCGAGGATCGCGGCGATACCTCGAGCCAGACCGACCTGTCGCGCATCGAGAGCGCGAGCCGGCACCTGCTGGGCCTGATCGACGAAGTGCTCGACTTCTCGAAGATCGAAGCCGGGCGCATGACGGTGGCCATGGTCGACGTCGAGGTGCCGGCGCTGGTCGACGACGTCGCGAAGACGGCCCGCGGGCTGGTCGAAAAGAACCTGAACTCGTTCGACATCGACTGCGCGCCGTCGCTGGGCACGATGGTCACCGATCCGGTCAAGACGCGCCAGGTGTTGCTGAACCTGCTCGGCAACGCCGCGAAGTTCACCAGGAACGGTCATGTGCGACTCGCGGTCAGGCGAGTGTCGGCGGCCGGCGGCGACTACGTGGAGTTCGTCGTGTCTGACACCGGCATCGGCATCACGCCAGAGCAGCAGGCGCGGCTCTTCACGCCGTTCACGCAGGCCGATTCGTCGACAACGCGCAGGTTCGGCGGGACGGGGCTCGGGCTCGTCATCACCAAGCGGTTCTGCGACCTGATGGACGGGTCGCTCGACCTCGAGAGTGTTCCCGGCGCGGGCAGCCGCTTCACCGTGCGCCTGCCAGCGCGGCCTGCCGCCCGTGCCGGCGACGTCGCGCCTTCGTCCGTGCCACCGGCGGCGTGACATGACGCCTGCCGCGCAGATCGTCGCGCGTTCCGTCGCACGTGTCATGGCCCTCGCGTCCCTGGCATGGATCACGGTGCCCGTCGTCCAGGCCTCCGACCCCACGCAGGTGCTCCGGATGGGCATGACGACGACCGTGATCCAGCAGGCGAGCGCGAACGACGCGAGGGCGACGGCCCGCCTGTGGGCGCAGGGGATTGCCGACATGCTCGGATTGACCGGCGGGGCAGAGGTCGAGGTCTATGACTCGGTGGATGAAGGCCGCCACGCGCTCACGTCGAACGGCCTGCAGTTGTTCGCCCTCGCGACGACGGAGTTTCTCGCGACCGAGAAGCAGTTGCCCTGTCGGCCGGCGATGGCCTACGAGGAAGTCGGCGAGGTGATGCACCAGTACGTGCTCGTGACTCGCGACCGGGGAGCCACCCTGGCCGAAGCCGCCGGCAAGTCACTCGCGGTGTACGCGCCGAACCAGCAGGCCTCGCTCTCGCTGGTGTGGGGCGACACCCGGGCGCGCGAGGCTGGCATCCGGACTGGTCTCGCGGCCTTCGCGCACGTGCGCGAGCATCCGAAGAAGGGGCAGGCGGCGATGGCCGTCTTCTTCGGCAAGGCCGACTTCGGGATCGAATCGCGTGCGGCGCTGACCACGGCGATCGAACTCAACCCGCAGATGGGCCGGGAACTCGTCGTGATCGAGACCTCGCCCACGCTGCTGCCTGGCATCGTGTGCCTCAGCACGCTCATGCCGCAGGAACTCGGAAGGCGGTACGTGGCCGAAGCCACCAGGCTGCACCAGCAGATCCGCTACAAGCAGGCGTTCATCGTCATGCGCGTGACGCGGATCGTGGAATTCCAGCCCGCCATGCTCGAGTCGAGCCGCGCACTGGTCGCCAGGCAGAAGGCGCTGGCGTCGAAGCGGTGACGCACGCCCGTCGCGCGCGCTCAGCCCCGCGCTTCGAGCTTCGCCCAGGTGTCGCGCAGGCCGACCGTGCGGTTGACGACGAGTCTCGACGACGTCGAGTCGGGATCCACGCAGAAATATCCCGTCCGCTCGAACTGCATCGTCGTTCCGGCGGGCAGGCCCGCCACCGACGGCTCGGCCTTGCAGGCCGTCACGACCTCGAGTGACGCAGGGTTGAGGTTGACAACGAAGTCCTTGCCCTCGGGCACGGCCTCGGGATCCTCGGTGGTGAAGAGCCGATCGTAGAGACGCGCCTCGACATCGATCGCGTGCGGCGCCGAGACCCAGTGGATGGTGCCCTTGACCTTGCGTCCGTCGGCCGGCGTGCTGCTTCGCCCCGTCGCCTCGTCGTACGTGCAGCGGATCTCGGTGATCGTGCCGTCGGCATCCTTGACGACCGACGTGCACCGGATGATGTAGGCCCAGCGGAGGCGCACTTCGGCGCCCGGCGACAGGCGGAAGTACTTCTTCGGCGGGTCTTCGCGGAAGTCGTCGCGATCGATGTAGATCTCGCGCGAGAACGGCACCTGTCGGACGCCCGCGGCGGGATCCTCGGGGTTGTTGACGGCCTCGAGGGTTTCGACCTGGCCTGCCGGGTAGTTCTCGATCACGACCTTGACGGGATCGAGGACGGCCATGACCCGCCGCGCGTGCCTGTTGAGATCTTCGCGGACGCAGTGCTCGAGCAGGGCGACGTCGATCACGTTCTCTTTCTTGGCCACGCCGATCCGGTCGCAGAAGTCGCGCAGGGCGGCCGCGGGCACGCCCCGTCGCCTGATGCCGGCCAGCGTCGGCATGCGCGGATCGTTCCAGCCCGAGACGACGCCGTCCTGCACGAGCTTGAGCAGCTTGCGCTTGCTCATCAGCGTGTAGGTCAGGTTGAGGCGGGCGAACTCGATCTGCTGAGGCTGCGACGGGGCCGGCAGGTGCTCGATGCACCAGTTGTAGAACGGCCGGTGATCCTCGAACTCGAGCGTGCAGAGCGAGTGCGTGATGCCCTCGAGCGCGTCGCTCAGCGGGTGGGCGTAGTCGTACATCGGGTAGATGCACCACGTGTCGCCCGTGCGATGGTGGGTCGCACGCCGGATGCGGTACAGCACGGGGTCGCGCATGTTGATGTTGGGCGACGCCATGTCGATCTTCGCGCGCAGCACGCGCGAGCCGTCGGCGAACTCGCCGGCGCGCATCCGGCGGAAGAGGTCGAGGTTCTCATCGACCGATCGATCGCGGTAGGGGCTGTTCGTCCCGGGTTCCGTCAGCGTGCCGCGCGTGGTGCGCATCTCGTCGGCGTTCTGGTCGTCGACGAACGCGAGGCCGTCGCGAATGAGCATCTCGGCGTACTGGTAGAGCTGTTCGAAGTAGTCGGATGCGTAGAACTCGCGATCGTCCCACGAGAACCCGAGCCACCGCACGTCGTCACGGATGGCGTCGACGTACTCGACGTCTTCCTTGGCGGGGTTGGTGTCGTCGTAGCGGAGGTTGCACAGCCCGCCGTATTCCTGCGCCACGCCGAAGTTGAGGCAGATCGACTTGGCATGACCGATGTGCAGGTAGCCGTTGGGCTCTGGCGGGAACCGCGTGTGGACGCGCCCCTGGTGCGCACCGCTGCTGCGGTCGGCGTCGACGATCTGGCGGATGAAGTCGAGTGACGGGGCGGGCGACGACGGGACGGGCGGATCAGAGGCGGCCATATGAGTAACGGGGAAGTATATGCCGCCCCCGGCCGTGGACGACACGTGGACCCAGCCCTGCTCCCGGCGGTGGTGGCCCCGGGAGTGCCCGGTGTCGGTGTCGCCCCGCAGAGCCGCGCGTGACCTGGCACGGGGTCAGAGCGTGCAGAAAGTGATGAAGAAAGATGTGACCCCGCCTAGGCGAGCGGGTCGGCGGTCTGGACGGTCACGTCGGCACGCAACAGGGGGAACGGCGCGTCGGCGGCCCGCGTCGGGCGCACCAGCGGGAGGTACACATCGACCCGCGAGGTGTTCGTCACGGCGTCGTGCGATGGCCGCAGCGTGGCTCCGCGGTGCGACAGCAGGTCGGGCAGGGTCGTCGGCACCGACACCTGCCGGGCGCCGAGACCACGTGCGACCAGGCTCACCTGCGCCACGGGCGTCACGCGGCGCTCGCTGCCAGCGCCCGCGCTCGACAGGTCGATGGCGCGCGTGGTCACGGTCAGCGTCCCGCCCGCCGGCAGGGCGTCGCGGGTGGCGACGACCAGCGAGGTCATCCACTGCTCGGTTTCGGCCGGGTCGCTGCTCACGACCAGGGCGCCAGGCGCCGGGGCCACGTCGATCGTCACGTCGTCGCCCGTCAGGCGGCGCAGGGTCGGACGCAGGTGCGCCACGATCTCGTTGACGTCGAGCAACTGCGGCAGGCGCGCCTGCTTCTGCGCAAACGTCACGAGTTGCTGCGCCACGTCGCGTGCCCGTGCGCTGGCCCGCCGGGCCGTCTCGCGCAGGGCGGCATCCTCGCTCTCGTGCGCGCGCGACAGGGCGGCGAGCTGCTCGACCACTTCCTGCCCGGCCGACACCGCCAGCTCGCGGATGGCGTCGAGTCGCCGCGACTGCTTGATCTGCCGCACGCGCAGGAAGCGATCCGTGGCATCGACGACGGTCCATTCGAGCGACGGGGCACGCGAGCCGTCACGCACGAGCGTGGCGCTGGCCTGCAGCCACGCCACGCGGCCGTCGGGATGCTGCACGCACGACTCGACGACGGTTGGTGACGTCGAGGTCTCGAGCAGGCGCGCGAACCCCACCCAGTCGACCGGAAGCGGAAGCACCAGGCCGTCGGGATTCGTGAGCAGGTCTGACGCCTGCGCATATCCACAGAAGCGTGCGAGGGTGTCGTTGCACCGCAGCAGCTGTCCCTCGACGGTCGTCGACGCGAGGCCGATGACTCCCGATTCCGACAGCCGGCGATGCGCGTCGGCACGCGCGGCCACAGCCAGCTCGAGCTCCGAGCGCTGTGCGGCCCACCGGGCTTCGGCATCCGCGAAGGCGGCGCGCAGTTCGTCGAGGGCGCCCTGCACCGCGTCGCGGTCGGCGATGTGCCGCCCCGCGATCAACTGGGCGCCGGCGTCGGCGCGTGCCAGGGCGTCGCGCAGGTGCTCGCGTTCGGCCTCGAGCTCGCCAACGCGGCGCCGATGGTCGGCCACCTGCCCGTGCGCCTGGGCGACCTGGTCGCGCAGGTGCTGCTCCTCGTCGCGTTGATGCTGGCTCGCCGTCTCGGCGGCCGTCGCGCGATCCGACAGCGCGTCGCACTCGCGCCGGGCTGCCTCGAGGGCCGTTCGCAGCGATGCGGTGTCGTCGCCCATGGCGTCGGCGGCCGCGCGTGCGGCCGCAAGGTCGGCGGTGAGCTGCGCCTCGCGCGCGCGGAGTGTCTCGAGGGCCTGCGTGTCTGCCGCCCGCGAGCTTGTGAGGTCGGCGAGCGCCTGCTTGAGCGTGTTGCGCTCGTCGGCCATGGCGCCGACGACGCTCCGCGCCGTCGAGAGATCCTGCTCGACACCAGCCAGCCGCGCGCTCACGTCAGCCAGCGTGGCTTCGACCGACACGCGCTGCTGCTGCGCCTCGGCGACCAGGCTCCGTTCGCGTGCCAGTTCAGAAACGGCGTCGTTGCGGTCACGCTGGAGCTTGGCCAGTTCGTCGTGTGACGCGCGGGCCGCATCGACGGCCGCCTGCAGATCGGCCTTCGCCGACGCGAGCGCTGCGCGAGCCTCGTCGCGTTCGCGCGTCACGCCGAGCAGTTCGAGGCCCGTGGCGTGCGTGTCGTCCACTGCCGCCCGCAGAACTGCGGCGGCCTCGTCGCTCCTGGTGCGCGCGGCATCGCGTTCGCGCATCGTCTCGATGAGCGCGAGACCCGTGGCGTGGGTGTCGTCGATCGCTGCCCGCAGGGCTGCAGCGGCCTCGTCTCGCCTCGCACGCGCGTCGTCGCGTTCCCGTTCGAGCGCGACGAGCGACTGGCTGCTGGCGTGCGCGCCCTCGACGGCCGCCTCGAGCTCGCGCGCGAGTTCGGCTTCGACCGCGGCGAGCTTCCACCTCAGCGTGCCCGCCTCGGCGCGGAGGTGCTCGCCGTCGCCCTCGGCGGCCAGGTACTTCGTGCGCCACGCGTCGAGATCTGCGCGGAGTTGCGCGGCTTCTGCGGCCTGTGTCTCGGTGGTCGCGAGCCTGACCCGGAGGGCATCGAGGTCGCGTTGCGACTGTTCGGCAGACGCGTGCTGCTGGTGCGCGCGCGCCAGGTCGGCTTCGAGCGCGGGAACACGCTGCTGCAACTCGGCGAGCTGGTCCTTGATCGCCGTGCGCTCGGCAAACGTCGACTCGAGGGCGGCTCGCGCCTGGTCGAGTTCCACGCGCAACCGCGTGCCCAGGGTGTCTCTCTCACGGAGCTGCTGCTGCAGGTCGGTATGCGCGCCGAGGGCTTCCTCGAGGGCCTGTTGCAGGCGTTCGGCCCGCCGTGTCGCGTCATCGATGTTGCCGCGGAGCAGTTCGAGTTCGGCCGTCTCGGACTGCAGGCGCGCCATCTGCTGGCGTACGTCGGCGAGCGTGGCCTGGTCGTGCTGGTGCGCGTCAGACTGCTGACGCAGTGCCGCGAGTTCGGCCGTCGTGGTCTGCAGGCGCGTGCGATCCGCGTCGCGTTCCACGGTGACGGTTTCGACCAGCGCGCGCAGGCTGGCCACCTCGCGCTCGATGCCTTCGCGCGCCGCAACGGCCGCGTCGAGGCGCACCTGCAGCGCTTTCACCTCGCCGAGCGCCGCGTCGAGACGGCGGTCGTCGTGCTCGCGCGCGTCCTCGATGTCGGCCAGGCGGGCAATGTGCTGCGCGAGTGTTTCTTCGAGGGCGCCTCGTGACGACTCGGCCGTGGCGAGCGTGTCCTGCAGCTGCGCGATGAACGCCGCGCGCTCCTCGAGCAGTGACTGCGCCCCGGCATACGCCTCGTCGAGGTTCCTGAAACGGGCCGCCGCGGCATCGCGCTCTTCGGCCAGCGCCAGCAGGTGCGCGTCCTTCTCGCTCAGCTCCTGCTCGAAACGCGCGACGGTGTCGGTGTCGTTGCGGTCGTCGCCCGCGTCCTGGTGCGCCGCCTGCAGCAGCAGCGTGCGTTCGAGCTGCGACTGAACGGCATTCCACGCCGCGTCAGACACGGCGCGCTGGGCCTCGAGTTCCGCGAGGCGCGCCTGCAGGCTGTCGTGGTCTTTCTGCTTGGCCTCGAGTTGGTGCCTGAGCGCATCGAGCGCGGGATCACCCGTGGCGGGCGGCGGC
>JAEUQQ010000583.1 GCA_016789685.1 Acidobacteriota bacterium
GTCGCCCCGGCGGGGCGCACCGATCTGGTAGCTGAACTTGTTGACGATCAACCGGTCCTGGTCGATGAGCGTCGGCGCCATGCTCTGGCCCTCGACGCGCGCGACCTGGAAGCCGTAGGTGACGATCAGCGTGGCATAGACGGCCGCCGAGGCCAGGGTCTTGGCCCAGGCAACGAGTTCGTCGACGACATGCTGGACGGTGATGGGCTGGCGCTTCGGGCGCGGGCGCACCGCGGGCGTCACGGCTGCCGGGGCCGGCGGCAGGCCGATCTCGGCCGGCGCCACCTCGTCCAGGCGTTCTGCCGCAGGGGCGGTGGCGTCAGCAGACAGCGCCTCCGCCTCGACGCCGTCCATCCCCGCGTCGAGCACGACGGCCGGGGCGCTCGCGTCGGGCTCCGCCGCCGCTAGAGCTTCAGGTAGTCGCGCAGCCGCTTCGTCTGGGCGCGGCTCACGGGGATCTCCGTCGCCTTCGCGTCTTTCATCCGCAGGAGGAAATTCCGACTGAACCAGGGGACGATCTCCTTGATTTTGTTGATGTTCACGAGATGCGACCGGTGAACCCGCCAGAAGATGGCCGGATCGAGGTGCGCCTGCAACTCGTCGAGGGTCCGGTAGTGCGCCACCCCCGTCAGCTGCGCTGTGACGACCGTTATTGTATCCCCAGCCAGCGATGCGTGGATGACTTCGTCGGCGTGGACCAGCATCAGGCGCTCGCCGACCTTCAGCGCGAGGCGGTCGCGCCGCGCCTGTCGCTCGGCCACCATCTGCACGACCCGCTCCAGGTCCGCATCGGTCAGCCGGGCCGGCGCCGCCTCCTCGCGCCGCGTCGCGACACGCCGCCGCGTCCGCTCGACGGCCTGCTCGAGGCGCCCGGGCTCGACCGGCTTCAGCAGGTAGTCGACCGCGTTCACCGCAAAGGCATCGACCGCGTACTGGTCGAACGCCGTCACGAACACGATCTCGGGGGCCGTGGGCTGCCCGATGATCCGCCGAGCCGCCTCGAAGCCCGTCAGGCCCGGCATCTGCACGTCGAGAAAGAGCACGTCGGGCTCGAGATCCTCGACCAGCCCGACCGCCTGGATGCCGTCGGAGCCCTGGCCCACGATTTCGATGTCTGGCAATTGACCGAGAAGATAGACCAGCTCATCGAGCGCCAGGCGCTCGTCGTCCACGACCACGGTGCGAAGGGGAAGCGATTCGTTCACGAGGGGCCCCCGGTGCCGATTCGGCGTTGACTCAGGTCGTCGAGACGTCGATCCCGACCGCCTGGGCCGGGACGACCATCCGCACACGGGTGCCGACGCCCGGCGTGCTGTCGAACTCGAGGTGATGCTGCGCGCCGTAGACGGCCCTGAGGCGCTCGTTCGTGTTGCGCAGCCCGATGCTGACGGTGGTGGCCGTGGCGACCTGTTCGGGGGCCATGCCCAGGCCATCGTCGATGACGTCGATGACGGTGCCGTCTGGCGACAGGCGGCTGCGCAGCGTGAGCGTGCCGAGGCCCACCTTGTTCGAGAGGCCGTGTTTCAGGGCGTTTTCGACGATCGGCTGCAGGATCAGGCTCGGGACGATGGTGTCGAGCGTGTCGGGCGCGATGTCCTTGGCCACCGTGAGGCGCTGTCCGAACCGGACGCACTCGATGTCGAGGTATTCGTCGATGGCCGAGAGTTCCTCGCGGAGCGTCACGAACTGGTCTTGGCTGCGCAGCAGCCGCCTGAGCAGCCCCGACAGCTTGAGGATGACGACACGGGCCGTTTCGGGGTTGGTCCGGATCAGCGACGAGATCGAGTTGAGCGTGTTGAAGAGGAAGTGCGGGTTGATCTGGTTCGACAGCGCCTCGATCCGGGCGGTCATCAGGAGTTTCTCCTGCTCCTGCAGCTTGTGCTCGATGCGCGCGCTGTTCCAGATCTTGATGGGAATGGCGACGCTCAGCACGGTCGCGAACACCACCCAGAACGTGATGGCCGTCGACGTGCCGTCGAGGTGATAGAGGCGCGCCCCGAAGCGGTGGCCCAGGGCCTGGCGCAGCAACTCGAGGCCGACCGGGGCGGCGATGAGCGCGATCTGCCAGTCGACCGTGAAGCGGCGGAGGAACGACCAGGCGTGCCGGTGCAGGTCGGTGAAGACGAACGGCGAGAAGTGCCAGATCGACTCCTTGGGGCAGACTTCGCGCAGGCCGCCGCCGGCGAAGCCGCAGCCGATGTTGAACGCGAGGGCGATGACTTCGCCGTTGAAGGTGGGGGGCAGGCCCACCATGCCGCCCACGATGGCGCCGGCATAGGGACCAGCGATCAGGCCGGCGAGGAACGGCCCCGCGAGCTGCAGGTCGAGCGCGTCGTAGCGGAGGAGCACGCGCGACGCGACGCCGATCGTCAGCGGAATGCCCAGCGCGAGAATGAAGACGACCCGGTCGGGCCAGTCGCGCCGCTCGGTCTGCAGCAGGAGCCTGAACGTCCCGAAGCGCACCAGCATCGTGGCCATCGTGGCGATGACGGCCAGGCGCACGATCAGCGTCGTGAGCAGGAACTGGTCGGGCGACAGGATGCGGGCGTCTGTTGGCACGGTGGTGGCCGCCACGGGGGCGCCGGGGGCGGGACCGGTCGGCAAAAATGGTATCGTATGTGGTCCGTTACGTTTCGGAGGCTCTTGAATGATCAAGCCGTTCCTCGTGGGGTTCGCGACCACGTTCAAGCACTTGTTTCGCAAGAACATCGCGGTGAACTACCCCGACCAGAAGGTCCCGGTGTTCCCGAAGTTCCGTGGCAAGCAGGTCCTGATGCGCGACGAGTCGGGCCTCGAGAAGTGCGTGGCCTGCGGCCTGTGCTCGGTGGCGTGTCCGGCCGACGCCATCTATCTCGAACCGGCCGAGAACGACGGTTCGGTCCTGGCCGGGCCGCGCTATGCCAAGGTCTACCAGATTCACAAGACGCGCTGCATTTTCTGCGGCTACTGTGAAGAGGCGTGCCCGGTCTCGGCCATCTTCATGGGCAAGGACTACGAACTGGCCGTCTACTCGAAGCAGGACTTCATCTGGGACAAGACCGACCTGCTCGTGCCGATGGTCGGGGCCTCCCAGGCAGCCCAGGCCCCTGCCGGAGGCGCCAGCGCGACGCGCTGACCGACCCTGCCGGTGACCGAGTCGTTTCTCGACGCCCTCGACCGTCGCGTGCTCGTCTGCGACGGGGCGATGGGCACGATGCTCTACAGCAAGGGCATCTTCCTCAACCGTTCGTTCGATGAGTTGAACGTCACCCGCCCGGACGTCGTGGCCGAGGTGCACCAGGCCTACGTCCGCGCGGGGGCCGACGTCCTCGAAACCAATACGTTTGGCGCCAACCGCGTGAAGCTGGCGGCGTTTGGCCTGGCCGATCAGCTGGCCGAGATCAACACGGCCGGCGCGCGCATCGCCAGGCAGGCGGCGCGCGACCACGCGTTCGTGGCGGGCGCGATCGGCCCCCTGGGCATCCGCGTCGAACCCTGGGGCAAGACGGGGCTCGACGAGGCCGAGGCCTGGTTCCGCGAGCAGGCGCAGGCGCTCGTCGACGGCGGCGTCGATCTGTTCGTCCTCGAGACCTTCCGCGACCTCAACGAGCTCGGCGCCGCCATTCGCGCCGTCAAGGCGGTGTGCGCGCTGCCCGTGGTCGCGCAGTTGACCACCGAGGACGATGGCAACAGCCTCGACGGCACGCCGCCCGAAACGTTCGCGCCGCAGATCGAGGCGTTCGGGGCCGACGTCGTGGGCGTCAACTGCAGCGTCGGGCCGGCCGCGATGCTCGAGACCATCGAGCGGATGGGCGGGGTCATCGACGCGCGGCTGTCGGCACAGCCCAACGCCGGGCGCCCGCGCGATGTCGAGGGGCGGAACATCTATCTCAGCTCGCCCGAGTACATGGCGTCGTATGCGCGGCGCTTCGTGGCGTGCGGCGTGAAGCTCGTCGGGGGCTGCTGTGGCACGACACCCGACCACATCCGCCAGATTCGCATCGCCGTCCAGGCCGCTGCCGCGTCCTCGGTCAGGTCCCGGGTGCCGATGCCGGTGTCGAGCGCGTCGGCCGTCGCCCCGGTGCCGCGCGCCGAGAAGTCGCGTTTCGCCAACCTGCTGGCCACCGGCGCCTTTGTGCGCTCGGTGGCCACGACGCCCCCGAAGGGTCACCAGTGCGACGAGGTCGTGGCGCAGGCGCGTGCGTTGCGGATCCGTGGCATCGACGTGCTGCAGGTGTCGGATGCGAAGACCGGCACCCGCATGAGCGGTCTGTCGCTCGCCGTGCTCGTCGAGCAGCAGACGGGCATCGAGACGCTGCTCAACTACACCTGCCGCGACCACCGCTTGCTCGGCATGCAGTCTGACCTGCTCGGGGCCCACGCCATGGGCCTGAGGAACCTCCTGCTGACCACGGGCGATCCGCAGCGCGTGGGCGAATACCAGGACGCCACGCTCGTCTTCGACGTCGACTCGATCGGCCTCACCAACGTCGTGACGCGGCTCAACCACGGGAACGACGTCGGCGGGCAGGCGATTGCGCCCACGGCGTTCCACCTCGGGGTCGCGGTGAATCCGACGGCGATCAACCTCGACGAGGAGATCCGCCGGTTCCGCTACAAGATCGAGGCGGGGGCCGAGTTCGTGGTCACGCATCCGCTGTTTGCGGCCTCCGACCTCGAGGTCTTCCTCGAACGCACCGCCGATCTGCGGCTCCCGACGATCGCGGTGGTCAGGCCGCTCGAATCGCTGCGCCACGCGGAGTTCCTGGCCAACGAGGTTCCGGGCGTCCGCGTGCCGGCCTCGATCCTCGCGCGGCTCGAGGCGGCCGAGGCCGACGGGCGGGTCGAGGCCGAGGGCGTGGCCATCGCCCGCGAGGTCGCTGCGGCGGTGAGCCCGCTCGTGCAGGGTCTGCAGGTGGCGGTCGGCCCGACGCGGCTGCCCGCGGCCCTGGCGGTGCACGGCCTGGCCTGAACCGACCCGGTCATCGGCGGCGGTCGTGCCGGATCTCCGTCGCTTGCCCCCCGTCAACCGTCAAGGTATAGTCGCCAACGCCTTCTCAGCATTCCAACTGGAGTCACCCCGTCCAATGGCCCTTTTCGAACCCGAACCTCGTGATGAGCACATCGTCGCGTCGTCCGATGCCGCTACCCGCGCCCTGTCGGTAGCCGCCGTCGAGAACGACTTCGTCGAGCGTGTGTACGAGAAGCTGGCCAAGGTGTACGACTTCACCTTCGGGCCCACCCTCCACCCGGGCCGGGTGCAGGCGATCCAGCGGATGGCGATTCGCCCGGGGTCGCACGTCCTCGAGGTGGGCGTGGGGACGGGCATCAACGCGGCACTCTATCCGCGCGACTGTCAGGTGACGGGCATCGACCTGTCGACGTCGATGCTCGAGAAGGCCAGCGAGCGCATCGAGAAGAAGGACATCCGCAACATGCGGGTCATGGCCATGGACGCGGCCAACATGTCGTTTGACGATGACTCGTTCGACATCGTCTACGCGCCGTATTTGATCAGCGTCGTGCCCGATCCCGTCCAGGTCGCGCGCGAGATGAGCCGCGTCTGCAAGAAGGGCGGGCGTATCATCTTCCTCAACCACTTCCG
>JAEUQQ010000609.1 GCA_016789685.1 Acidobacteriota bacterium
ACGACGACGAACCACGCCGCGCGGATGCTCCACGAGCGCCGACCGTTGTCGCGGTGCAACCCCAGCAGGCGTTCGACCGCCAGTCCCGCTCCGTGCAGGGCACCCCACACGATGTAGGTGACCGCCGCGCCGTGCCAGAGGCCGCCGAGCAGCATGACCAGCATGAGGTTCACGTAGGTGCGCCGCCTCGAGATCCGGTTGCCGCCGAGCGGGACGTAGAGATAGTCGCGCAACCAGCTCGAGAGCGTGATGTGCCAGCGCTCCCAGAAGTTCTTGAACGACGCCGCGATGTAGGGCGCGTTGAAGTTCACCGGCAACCGGTAGCCGAGGATCAGGGCCAGGCCGCGCGCGATGCTCGAGTAGCCGGCGAAGTCGCAGAAGATCTGCCCGCTGAACAGGAGCGTCAGCACGATCACCATGCCCGCGCTCGCCTCGTGCGAGTAGCCAGTCGCCCAGTGGGCATCGACGTACTTCCCGAGGTTGTCGGCGCACACCATCTTGAGGAAGGCGCCGACGATCATCATGTACATCCCCTCGGCAAATACCGGGAGGTGCAGCCGCCTGACGCGGCCTATCTGCGGCAGGAACTCGGTCGCGCGCACGATCGGGCCGGCGACGAGTTGCGGAAAGAAGCTGATGTACAGGAGGAATGGGACGAAGCCGCCCAGCGGGGCCAGCACGCCGCGGTACACGTCGATCGTGTAGCTCATCGACTGGAACGTGTAGAAGCTGATTCCCATCGGCAGCACGACGTCGAGGCGCGGCAGCGACAGTTCGAACCCGAGGAGCGCCACCACTTGTTCGGCACTGTCGAGCCCGAAGTTCGCGTACTTGTAGAAGCCGAGCAACCCGAGGTTGGTCGCGAGCGACACGAGCAGGATCAGCCGGCGCCGACGTGCCAGCAAGGGGTCGCCATCGGCGGTGCCGACGCGCCCCAGGGCCAGCGCGGCCAGGTAGTCGACCCCCGCGCTGAACAGCAGCAACGACAGGTACCACGGCACGTGCCAGCCGTAGAACACGAGGCTCGACACGGTGAGGAGCGCGACGAACGGGGCCTCGATCTTGCGACGGCCGATGGTCAGACGGGCGGCGACGACGATCAGGAACAGGGCCACGAAGGCCCACGAGATGAAGTTCACTCCGACTATGCTACCGCAGGCGTCGCACGACGCCGACTCCCGATGGCCGACGCCTCGCTTCCCGACGCCCGCGACACACCAGCCCCTCGGCCGCGGCCCCCGTGGCGGCGTCGGCTGGGTGCCTGGCTGAGCCACCACGAGACGCTTCTGTGGTCGCTGCACAGCGCCTGGGCGCTCGCCTTCGGTGTGGGCGTGATGTGGCTCGGGGCGCGCGACGTCCGCTGGCTCCGCATGACCTACGGCTACATCGCCTTCATCTGGCTGAGCTCGATGGCCCTGCCATGGCTCGCCGCGCGCGACCTGCTGCCGGCGGGGCTGCGGGCGTGGCTGCAGATGGCGGTGAACTACTTCAACAAGAACTTCTACCAGCAACTGCTCTTCTTCGTGTTGCCGCTCTACTGGGCCAGCACGACCTTCTGGTCGTCGAACAGCTGGTTCGTCGCGCTCGTCGCTGCGTCGGCCGTGCTGTCGACGGTCGATGTGGTCTACGACCGGCACCTGTCGGCCCGGCGCTCGCTCAACGCGGTCTTCTTCGCCTTCAACCTGTTTGCGACGGTCAACGTCATCCTGCCCGTGCTGTGGGGGCTCCGCACCGTGACCGCCTCGCGGGTGAGCGTCGCGCTGGCGGTGGCGGGCTTTCTCAGCCTTCGCGCGGGTGCATGGCCCGGGCCGTCGCGTCGGCGGCGCTGGCCGGTGGCCGTGGCCGGTGGCGTCGTGCTCTTTGCACTCACCGAGTACGGACGCCCGTATATTCCGCCTGTGCCCCTGGCCCTGGGCCAGACGACCTTCGGCCCGACGGTGCTGCCCGAGTCGCTCCGGGTGCCCTCGCCAATCGACGCCTGGACGGCGCAGGGTGGCGGCCGGCTGGCGGTGGTCACCGCCATCTCGGCGCCGGCGGGCCTCCACGACCGTGTACGGCTCGTCTGGAGCCTCGACGACGTGGTCTTCCAGCGCTCGCGCAGTATCGACGTCATCGGCGGCCGCGCCGCCGGCTACCGCGTCTGGTCGGTGGTCGCGGTGCCCGCCAGCCGCCCCGGCCAGCGCGTGCGGCTCGCACTCGAGACCGAGGGCGGCCAACTCATCGGACGTGCCGCGCTGCCGGTCCGCTGACCACGCAGGGATGCCACCATGCCTCGCTACAAGCTCACGATCGAGTATGCCGGCACGCGCTACAGCGGCTGGCAGATCCAGAACAACGCCCGCACGATCCAGGGCGAACTGTACCGGGCCGTCCACGTCGCGACGGGGCGCGATGCCCGCGAGATCTACGGTGCCGGCCGCACCGACGCCGGGGTGCATGCCATCGCCCAGGTCGCGCACGTCGACCTGGGCGCGGCCCTCGACCCACGGCTCCTGCGCGACGCGGTCAACGACGCGCTCCCGTCAGACATTGTCGTCACCGCCTGCGAGCGCACGACGCCGCGGTTTCATGCGCGGCACAGCGCCGTGGCGCGCTGGTATCTCTACCAGGTGGCCCGGCGAAAGTCCGCGTTCGCCAAGCCATTCGTGTGGTGGGTCAAGGACGACCTCGACCTCGCCAGGCTCCAGCGAGCCGCCGACCGGCTGCGTGGGCGGCACGACTTCCGGTCGTTCGCGCACCGTGCCGATGATGAGGGCTCGACGCTGGTCGAGATCGAGAGGGTCGACGTCGCCGCGATGGGCGACCTGGTGCTGATCCGCGTCGCCGGCTCCCACTTCCTGTGGAGGATGGTGCGCCGCCTGGTCGGGGTACTCGTGGCCATCGCCACGGGCGACGTGCGGCCCGACGCCATCGACGGCCTGCTGGCCCAGGCCTCGTCGCTCCCGGCGCAGCTCACGGCGCCAGCGTCCGGCCTGTTCCTGGAGCGGGTGTTCTACGAGGGCGAGGTTGCCGACGTCCCGTTGCAGCCCGTCATCCGCCTGGGATGAGAAACACATGTGCCTCCCCGCCCGCCCATGCCCGGCCAGCACGGTGACATGTGCGCGAGACGCATCGCACGGGGGCAAACCGTCCTGATATGATGCGCCGCGCGATGACCTCGACGTCCACCGGCCTCACCGTGGTGTGCCTCGCCAGCTACTTCAAGGGCAACGACTTCCTGCGCCAGTGCAAGTCGCAGGGGTGCTTCGTCATCCTGGTGGTCAAGGAGAAGCTCAAGGACGAGGCCTGGGCGCTCGACGCGGTCGACGAGTTCCTCACCGTCGCCAACAGCGCCACGCCCGAGGTGTTCGTGCACGCGGTCACCGAGATCGCGCGTCGCCGGCACCTCGATCGCATCGTGGCGCTCGAAGAGTACGACGTGATGAACGCCGCGTTGATCCGCGAGCACCTGCGGATTCCCGGGATGGGCTCGACGACGGCGCGCCTCTTCCGCGACAAGCTCGCGATGCGCGTCAAGGCCCACGACGCGGGTGTGCGTGTGCCCGACTTCGTGCACGTGCTCAACGAGGACGAGGTGCGCACCTACATGCGGCACGTCGAACCGCCCTGGGTCCTCAAGCCGCGTCTCGACGTGTCAGCCATCGGCATCCAGAAGCTGCCGTCCGACGACCTGGTGTGGCGCGCCATCGAGGCGCTCGACGCGCGGCCGGTGCTGCACGAGCGCTCCTCGTACTACCTGCTCGAACGGTTCGTGCCCGGCGAAGTGTTCCACGTCGACTCGCTGGTGCAGGACGGTGAAGTGGTGTTTGCCGGCGTCAACCGGTACTGGCGCCCGCCGATGGAGGTCGCGCACAACGGCGGCGTCTTCGTCACCTGCACCGTCCGTCGCGGCTCAGACGAAGAACGGGCGTTGCTCGCCATGAACCGTGCCCTGCTCAAGGCGATGAACTTCGTCAGGGGCGCCACGCATGCCGAGTTCATCCGCGGCGCCGCCGACGGGCAGTTCTACTTCCTCGAGGTGGCGGCGCGCGTCGGCGGCGCGTACATCGCCGAAACGCTCGAGGCCGCGACGGGTGTCAACGTATGGCGCGAGTGGGCCAACATCGAACTGGCCCGCGACGTCCGCGCCTATGCCCCGCCCCCGGCGCGCACCGAATACGGTGGGGTCGCACTCGCGCTCGCGCGCCAGGAGTGGCCCGACACCTCGGCCTATACCGACCCGGAGATCATTCATCGCGTGGCCAAGCGCCACCACGTCGGCCTGATCGTGCGGTCGCCCGACTACGACCGCGTGACGGCGCTGCTCGGGCAGTTCACCGAGCGATTCAGCTCGGAGTTCCTCGCCGTGCTGCCGCCGCTCGAGAAGGCTGACTGACGGCCGGCGCCGCCCCGGGGCCGCGGTTCGAGCGCATACAGCGCGGCGCCATGCACCATCACACTCCGCGTCCACGTGATCGCCAGGCCAACGGTGGCGATCCACGCGCCGGCATCGAACGCGCCTGACAGGGTGTAGCCCCTCAACGCCGCGGCCCACGCCACGGCGTTGGCCGCGATGAGGCCCATCCGCAATTCGGTCGGGCCGAGCCGCCACCACGCGAGGCGGAACTCGCCGAGCGCGTGGGTTGCCAGCGCCGTTTCCTGGCAGACCGCGACGTAGGCTGAAAACAGCGCCAGGCCTGCGAGGGGTGACAGCAGGCCGCCAAGGGCCATCCCACCTATCAGCACGCCGGTGCCGAACGTGTCGAGCGCGTGGTCGAGGTAGAACCCGTAGCGTGGACGTTCTTCCTTGCGCAACCGGGCCAGCGTTCCATCGAGACTGTCGCCGAACCAGTTGGCGATCAGCCCGGCGGTGGCCAGCCAGAGCCCGTGCGCCGCGAGCGGCGCCACGGCGTACCCGGTGGCCGCGAGCGTCATGCCGGCCACGCCAATCGACGTGAGGTGGTCTGAGTGCATCCAGCGGGGCAGGCGGCGCGCGATCGCCTGCAGGACGCGGCGTTCGGCGGCCGCGGTGAGTCCATCGTTGCGTCGCACATGGTCGGCCATGGCTCCCCCCGGGCGAGGGCCACGACCAGCGACCGGGATCCAGCATCCCGGCGTCCTTCGTCGCCCACCCGCCGACCAATGTGCCGGCCGCGGGCGAACAGGCTCAGAGCGGAGGCACGATCGCGGTCTGGGCGCACGTGGGCTGCGCCTCGGTCACCGACGACGAGCGGATCGCGGCCAGGAATGCGTCGGCGATGAACGCGTAGCCGCGATCGTTGGGATGGAACCCATCAGACGAGTAGTGCGCCGGGTCGTACGACCGCGGGTCGCACAGCAAATCCACGATCGATACGTTCTGCACGCTCAGCACGTTGATCGCATCACGCGAGAACGACACCGAGATGCGCTGGAGTGCCTGGCGGCGCTGCAGCGAATAGCCCTGGGTGAACGGCAATCCAGCGAAGTTGGGCAGGTTGGCGACGACGATCCGCGTCGAGGGCGCGCGTTGGCGGATGCCCCGGACCAGCGTGTCGAGGCTGGTGCGGAACTGCGCGACCTGCCCATCCATGTAGACGCGGACGTCGGCGCTGCCCGCCGCCCCACCCTCGATGGCCGTTCCGATCGCGTTGGTGTCGTTGCCGCCGGCGAAGATCGTCACCAGCGTCGTGTTGCGCGGAACAAACGGCATTTCGCCCTGGATGAAGTTCGCCGGGATGTTGCGGCCGTACTTGTTCCCGAGTTCCTGCACCTCTGGGCTGAGCACCGCCGCCGGAATCCCGAGATTGGTCGTGGTAACAGTCTGTGACTCGGTCAGCCGCCGCGCGATGAGCGGGACGTACCCGGTGCCGTCAGGGCACGCGGCGAACGGGAAGCAGGGCACGCTGGCGCCCACGCCGACGGCGTCGCTGGCCCCCAGGGCGGTGTAGGCGACGACGGTGCTCGTCGGCGTCGGCGACGGCTGCGTCGGCGACTCGCTCTTCTTCGTGCAACCCGCAGCGAGGCCAACCGCCAGCCAGAGGGCTGCGGCGCACGCCCCGATGCGCCTGTGTTCGAACATGGTCTCGTCATGATACCGGGTTTGGGACCGATCCGGAGCACGACGGTGCCCAGGGGGAGCAGTGCGGTAGACTCTCGCCGGTTCCGGCCCGATCATCGCCCCGGGGAGTCCTGCATGCGTCCCAGTCGCTTCGGCCCGCTCGTCCGCTTCGTTCCCGTGACCATCATCGCCAGCCTGCTCGCCGCCGCGGCGCCCCGGCTGGCCGCCGACGACACGCCACCGGCGCCGGTCACGGCGCCCGCTGACCTGGCAAACCTGAAGTACCGCTCGGTCGGCCCCTGGCACGGCGGTCGCGCGACGCGCGCGGCGAGCGTTCCCGGCGATCCGGCCACCTACTACGTCGCCACGGCCAGTGGCGGCCTGTGGAAGTCGACCAACGGGGGCAGCGCCTGGGCGCCGATCTTCGACGACCAGCCGATTTCGTCGATCGGCTCGCTTGCCATCGCGCCGTCGGATCCGAACGTGATCTACGTCGGCTCGGGCGAAGCCAACATCCGGGGCAACGTGGCCGCCGGCAACGGCATCTACGTTTCGCGCGATGCCGGCAAGACCTGGACGCACGCCTGGAAGCAGGAGGGCCAGATCGGGACGATGGCGGTGCACCCGCGGCGCGCCGAGGTGGCGTTTGCCGCAGTGCTCGGCCACGCATTCGGCCCCAACCCGGAGCGCGGCGTCTATCGCACGACCGATGGCGGCAAGACGTGGCAGCAGGTGCTCAAGAAGGACGCCGACACGGGCGCGTCTGACGTCGCCATCGATCCCAACAACCCGCACATCGTGTTTGCCGGCCTCTGGCAGGCCCGGCGCACGCCCTGGTCGCTGACGAGCGGCGGCCCCGGCAGCGGCCTGTACATCTCGCGCGACGGTGGCGACACGTGGACGCAGCTGACGGGCAAGGGCCTGCCCGAGGGCGTGTGGGGCAAGGTCGGCATCGCCATCGCCCCGTCCGACAGCCGACGGGTGTACGCGTTGATCGAGGCAGACGCGGGTGGACTCTTCCGCAGTGACGACGGCGGCGACACCTGGACGCTCGCCACGGCCGACCGCGCCCTGCGTCAGCGGGCCTGGTACTACACGACGCTGACGGTGCATCCCACGAACCCCAACGAGGTCTGGTTCCCACAGGTGCCGCTGCTCCGCACGATCGACGGTGGACGCACGATCGAGTACATGAAGGGCTACCGGCACGGCGACCATCACGATGCGTGGTTCGATCCGCAGAACCCGAAGCGCGTGGTGATTGCGAACGACGGCGGGGTCGAGTACTCGCTCGATGGTGGCGAAACCTGGGCGTGGCCGCTGCTGCCGATCGCGCAGTTCTACCACGTGAGTACCGACACGCGCGTGCCGTACTACGTGGCGGGCGCGATGCAGGACATCGGCACCGCGCAGGGGCCGTCAGACAGCCTCGCCTCCAACGGCATCGTACCGGGCGACTACCACCACGTCGGCGGCGGCGAGGCCGGCCACGTCGTGTCCGACTGGCAGGATCCGAACATCGTCTACGCCGGCGAATACCTCGGCATCATCACGCGCTACGACCATCGCACGAAGCAGATCCGCCACGTCGGCGCCTGGCCCGACAACCCATCCGGCTGGTCGGCCGCCGACATGAAGTACCGGTTCCAGTGGACGGCCCCGATTCACGTGTCGCCCCACGATGCGAAGACGGTGTACCACGGCGCACAGGTGGTGTTCCGCACGCGCGACGGGGGGCAGTCATGGTCGGTCATCAGCGGCGACCTGACGCGCAACGACGTCTCGAAGCAGCAGTGGTCGGGCGGGCCGATCACCGGCGACAACACGGGGGTCGAGACATTCGCGACGGTCTTTGCCATCGCCGAATCGCCGGCGCAGCGCGACGTCATCTGGGCCGGCTCCGACGACGGGCTGGTGCACGTCACGCGCGACGGGGGCAAGTCGTGGACGAACGTGACGGCGGCCCTGCCGGGCGCGCCGCAGTTCGGCACCATCTCGATGATCGAGCCGTCGCGCACCGCAGCGGGCACGGCATACGTCGTCATCGACGCCCATCGTCTCGACGACATGCGCCCCTATCTCTATCGCACGTCAGATTTCGGCAAGTCGTTCGTCCGGCTCGACGCCTCGCTCGCACAGGATGTCTACCTGCACGTGGTGCGCGAAGACCCGACGAACCCGGCCCTGCTCTACCTCGGCACCGAACGGGGCGTGATGCTGTCGCGTGATGCGGGGGCGACGTGGGAGCCGTTCCGACTCAACCTCCCGACTGTCGCCGTCCACGATCTCGCCTTCGGCCCCTCGAGCCTCGTCGTCGGAACGCATGGCCGGGCGCTCTGGATCCTCGACGACCTGTCGCTGGTCAGGCAGATGACTCGCGCAATCAGCGGATCGCCCGCGCATCTCTTCCCGGTCGCCGACACGGTGGCGTGGCGGATCGCGTCGCGCCAGCGCGAGCGGACGTCGGCCAGCAACCCTCCGCACGGTGTAGTCATGCACTACTGGCTCAAGGACGAAGTGAAGACGCCGGTCACGCTCGAGATCCGCGACGCGCAGGGGCGCGTGGTCAAGACGCTCAAGAGCGAGCCGCCCCCAGCCTGGGGCATCGACGACGATCCGAAGGCCGAAGACGACCGCAAGGGCGACCTGACCCGCGACAAGGGCCTCAACCGCGCCGTGTGGACGTTGTCGTGGGAGGGTGCCACGCCGATCGCGAGGGCGAAGATCGACCTAGGCAGCCCGTTTGCGGGCGCCACGGCCGTGCCCGGCAGATACACGGCGGTGCTGACCGTCGATGGCACGTCGTTCGAGCGTCCGTTCGTGATCACGCAGGATCCGCGGGTGACTGTCACCGACAAGGAGTTGTCGGAGCAGGTGACCTTCAGCCTGTCGATTCGCGACGAGGTCACACGGCTGGGACGGCTCGTCGACGACATCCGCCATGTGCGCGGCCAGGTGGCGGCGCGGCGCGAGGCGCTGGCGCGGGTCGATCCGCGGAACGAACTCATCGCGGCGAGCGAGGCCGTGATCACCAAGCTCGATTCGCTCGAAGGGCGCCTGCACAACCCCACGGCCGAGGTGACTTACGACATCCTCGCCATGAAGACGGGCGCGCACCTCTACTCGCGCCTGATCCCGCTGCTCGACTGGTCGACCTCGGGCGACGGTGCGCCCACGCAGGGCCAGCGGGAACTCGCCGCCACGCTGCGCTCGGAACTCGACGCGCTGGCGCGCGACTACACCGCGCTGATCGACATGGACGTGAAGTTCCTCAATACGAAGGGCGCGGCCCACGCCTTCGTGATCACGCCGAAGCGGTAGCGGCGCGCGGCGCGAGGCGCCCGGCGGCGGGTGGGACGACGATTGACGCACGCACCCACCCGTCGCGCTCGACGATGCTGAGCAGGTCGCGCCCAGGATAGAGCGCCTCGAGCCGCTCGCGCACGCTCGCGAGCGCAAGTTGCGCCCCGTGGCCCGGGCCGCGGCCGCCGTCGCCATCGACCCAGTGCCCGGTGTTGGCGACATCGAACTCGACGTCGCCGTGGTGCCGGCGGACGCGGACGACGACCCGGGCCGGCGATGGCCCCGTCTGCATCCCGAACTTCACCGCGTTTTCGAGCAGCGGATAGAGCACGAACCCCGGCACGCGCCGGTCGAGGGTCGCCGCATCGATGTCGAACTCGACGTCGAGCCGCTCGCCGAAGCGGAGCTTCTGGAGGCTGGCGTACGCGCGCAGGGCGGTCAGTTCGTCGCGCACCGCGACGTGCGGCACGCGCGTCGAGAGCAGGAGGTGCTGCAGGAGGTCGCACAACTCGTCGAGCATCCGCTCGACCCGGTCGGGGTCGCGATGGACCAGGCCCTGCAACAGGTGCAGGGTGTTGCAGAGAAAATGCAGGTGCATCGGCTCGCGTAGCACGCGCGGCCCCAGGTCAGAACCCCGGCGCGTACTGTTGCCGGGGTGGCCGACGCCCATCACCAGGCGCGGCGGCCATCTCCTCTCGTACTCCGTGCAACGGCGCACCCTGGCCAGCGGGGGCCCTTGCACCACGTCCAGACGGTCGCTTAGACGGACGCCCCCTCCGGGCGGTTCGTCTGTTCGTCACAAATCCGACTCCACCAGGGGGGCTGCGCCTGCAGGCGAACGATGTAGAATCCGCACGGCTCTGCTTCAGGCACGCGCCCGTCTCCCCGCCCGCTCGGCCGGGCCGACGCCGCACGTGGGTTGCCATTGGTTGCTTCATCCCAGGAGGCCGCATGAACGACAGGATGCGCGCACGACGTGTGGTGGGCGGGGTGCTGGTCGCACTCGTCCTCGCCGTCGGCGCCACGGCGCAGCCGCGCGTGACGACGCCGAAAGAGCACTTCGGCTTCAACATGGGCGACGACTACCGGCTGGCGAACTACACGCAGATCGAGGCGTACTGGAAGCTCCTCGACCAGCAGTCAGACCGGATGATCCTGCAGGACATGGGCAAGACAGCCGAAGGGCGCACGCAGTGGATGGCGGTGATCACCTCGCCCGAAAACCACAAGAAGCTGGCCCGATACAAGGAGATCGCGAGGAAGCTGGCCCTGGCCGAGGGCCTCACCGACGACCAGGCCCGGGCGCTCGCCCGCGAGGGCAAGGCCGTGGTGTGGGTCGACGGCGGCCTGCACGCCACCGAGGTGCTCAACTTCACGCAGCTGACAGAAACGGTGTTCCAGCTCGTGTCACGCAATGACGACGAGACGCTGCGGTTCCTGCGCGACTGCATCATCCTGGCGGTGCACGCGAACCCTGATGGCAACGAGCTGGTGTCGAACTGGTACATGCGCCACGCCGACGAGACGAAGCGCACGACGGGCGGCGTCCCGCGCCTCTACCAGAAGTACATCGGGCACGACAACAACCGCGACTTCTACGCCAACAACCAGGCCGAATCGACGAACATGAGCCGGGCCCTCTTCCGCGAGTGGTTCCCGCAGATCATGTACAACCACCACCAGACGGGCCCCACCGGCACGGTGCTGTTCGCGCCGCCGTTCCGTGACCCGCACAACTACAACTTCCACCCGCTGATGGTGACCGGGCTCGACCTGGTCGGCGCGGCGATGCACAACCGCTTCGTCGCCGAGAACAAGCCGGGCGCGACCATGCGGCGCGGCGCGAACTACTCGACCTGGTACAACGGCGGCCTGCGCACGACGACGTACTTCCACAACATGATTGGCCTGCTGACCGAGTCGATTGGCAACCCGACGCCGATGGAGATTCCGTTCGTCCCGCAGCGCAACATCATGAGCGGCGATCTGCCCTTCCCCATCACCCCGCAGAAGTGGCACTTCCGCCAGTCGGTCGAGTACTCGCTCACGGCCAATCGCGCGGTGTTCGACGTCGCGTCGCGCTACCGCGAGACGTTCCTCTACAACATCTACCAGGCCGGTCGCGATGCGATCGCCAAGGGCAGCACCGACAGCTGGACGATCTGGCCCAAGCGCATCGCCGCCGTGCAGGCGGCAATCGCGAAAGACCGGCAGGGGGCCTCGGGGGGCGAGTTCAACCCGGCGGCGACAGTCGGCGGGTTCTCGCCGACGGCCGACATCAAGTACTTCTCGATGCTGCGCGACCCCGCCAACCGCGACCCGCGCGCCTACATCCTGCCGTCGAGCCAGCGCGACTTCCTCACCGCGACGAAGTTCATGAACATGCTCATCAAGAGCGGCATCACGGTGCATCGGGCGACAGCCGACTTCGTGGTCGGCGGCACGTCGTATCC
>JAEUQQ010000668.1 GCA_016789685.1 Acidobacteriota bacterium
CGTCGCCCCACTCGCCGTGCTGGGGGCGGCGCTCGCCGGGCACATCATCTCGGGGCGGGCCCTGGCGCCCCTCTCGCGGATGGCCGACCATGCGCGGTCGATCCATGCCGAACACCTGGCGGACCGGCTCGCGGTCGAGAATCCGTCTGACGAACTCGGCCAACTGGCGCTCGTGTTCAACGATACGTTCGCGCGCCTTCAGGCCTCGTTCGATCGGCTCAAGCGCTTCTCGGCCGATGCCTCGCACGAATTGCGCACGCCGCTCACGGCGATCCGGAGCGTGGGCGAAGTGGGCTTGCGCGAGGCGCGCACGGCCGACGAGCTCCGCGAGGTCATCGGCAGCATGCTCGAGGAAGCCGATCGGCTCAACCGGCTCGTCGATACCTTGCTGATGCTGTCTCGGTGGGAGAGCGGGCGCGTGCAGCGGTCGTCGATGCCGGTCGATCTCGCGGTCGTGGTGCGCGAGGTGTTCTCGGCGTTGAACGTGCTGGCCGAGGAACGCCGGATCACGATGGACCTCGTCGCCAGCGCCAGCGCTATCCTTGGCGATGCCGACCCGACGATGGTGCGGCAGGCGCTGATGAACGTCATCGACAACGCCATTAAGTTCACCCGTGAGAGCGGATGGATCGCGGTGACGCTCGACCGCACCGCGACGGATGTCGTCGTGGTGGTGGACGACGAGGGGCCGGGCATCCCACCCGCCGAGCGCGGCCGCGTCACCGAACGCTTCTACCGGGTTGATGGCGGCGGCGCCCATGCCGCACGTGGTTCGGGTCTCGGCCTGGCGATCGTGGCCTCGGTGATGGCGGTGCACCAGGGCGCGGTCGAGATCGACGAGTCGCCCGCGGGCGGGACGCGCGTCACGCTGCGATTTCCGGTGCGGCCGCCCCAGGCCGTCGCGTAGACCCCGCCACCCGCCGCCATCGAACCTGAACAGAAGTTCAGGAACTCTTCAGTGGGGCGACTCCCGTTCTTTCCTACACTGCGCGGCAGTGTTCGTGTCGGCGTCATTCCCTCATTCCAGGCCGACACCGGAAGGACGAGGAGTCATGGAGATGTCAGGACGTCGCTGGGCAACACTGGTCGGAGCGACCAGCGTGCTGGCGCTCGCGTTGGGCTGGAGCGCCGTTGGCGCCAAGGCGCCGAAGAAGGGCGTCGACTGGGTGGCGCTGAACCCGGGATTCGCGGGGGCCACGTTCGTCAACGATCCCGAGACCTGCCGTACGTGCCACGAAGACGGCATGAAGACCTACGCGCACACCGCGCACGCCAGGACGCTCGATGCGACGCCGGCAGACGGCGCCGGCGACTGCGAGAGCTGCCACGGGCCGCGCAGCAAGCACGTCGAGGCGCCCTCGGGCGACCTGGCGTTGGGCACGAAGGCAAAGGCCCAGTCGGCCGTCTGCCTCCAGTGCCACCAGGGGGGGACGCGGTTCGCGTGGAAGGGTGGTCAGCACCAGGCCAACGACGTGAGCTGCACGGCCTGCCACACGGTGATGGAGGCGAAGAGCCCCAAGGCCCTGCTCGCCAAGGCCGACACCGGCGCCACCTGCTACCAGTGCCACCAGGACGTGCGTGCCGACATGAACAAGATGTCGCACCACCCGGTGCGCGAGAATCGCATGGACTGCGCCAGTTGCCACAACGTGCACGGGGCAGCGCCGAGCCTGCTGACCAAGCCCACGCTCAACGACACGTGCTACACCTGCCATGCCGACAAGCGTGGCCCGTTCGTGTGGGAACATGCGCCGGCGCGCGAGAGCTGCGCGACGTGCCACAGCGCGCACGGATCCAACAACCGGAACCTGCTCACGTCGAAGGATCCGTTCCTGTGCCTGACCTGCCATTCGTATGGCGGTCACATCAACCTGCCTCGCTACAACCGGGTGAGCAATCCGTACGGTTCGGGCTGCTCGAACTGCCACACCAGCGTTCACGGGTCGAACCACCCGTCGGGCGCGAAGCTCACCAGGTAGCGGAGGCCGCCATGAAGAAGATCCTCACCATACTGGCGGTGTGCGTCGCCGCCCCGGGATTCGCCCAGACGCCTGCGACCCAGGCTCCGCCGGCCGTGACCGTGACCGGAAGCGTGACGCAAGGCGTGACGCAGGTCGACAACAACTCCAACTCGAGCAAGCTCACCGAATACCGCGATCTCGACGACGCCTACGTCGTCAAGCAGCTGGCCTTCGACGCGTTCGACGCGGGCAGCCGCTGGTACTTCACGCTTGGTGGCGTGAACGTCGGCCGCGCCGACCAGACGATCGACGCCGTGATGGGCGGCATGGGGCGCTGGCGCCTGTCGGCGCTCTGGAACGAGACGCCGCACAACTACAGCAACAAGGCGCTGACGCCGTACACGCAGACGTCGCCAGGGGTGTTCGAGGTGCCGGCGACGATTCCGGTGACGTTCAAGAAGCTGGCCACGGCGGCGGCAGACACCGCCGGGGTGGTCGCGACCGATGACCTCGTGGCGGCCTACCAGGCGCAGTTCCTCCATGCGACACCGCTGGCCGTGCAGACCAGGCAGGGACACTTCGGCTTCGACTGGTTCGCCACCGATGCGCTCAAGCTGGCCGTGGCGTTCGACCGCCAGACGAAGCAGGGGCTCAAGTCGACGTTCGGTCCGATCGGCGACCGTCCGCCGCGCACGCTCAACGTGCAGCTGACCGAGCCCGTCGACACGCGCACCAGCGACATCACGCTGGCCCTCGAGCACGAGGGCAGCGGCTACCAGTTGCGCGCCGAGTACCTCTACTCGGATTTCGCCAACGGCATCGACACCCTGCGCTGGGAGAACGTGTGGGCGTCGGCGCTGCCGGGGGCGAGTTACGACGTGTGGGATCGCGCCGTGGCGACCTACGGCGCGCGCCCGCTCGCACCAGACAATCGCTACCACAACGCGACGTTCTCAGGGGGGCTCGAACTGCCGTACGACAGCCGCCTGACCGCGACCGCCGCGTATGGCCGCATGGAACAGGACGCGACGCTGCTGCCGTACGCGACCGTCGACATCGTTGCGAACAAGACCCTGCCGCGTCAGACCGCCGACGCGTCGATCAACACCTTCCACGTCGCGGCCGACTACGTCATCGCCCCGGCACCGGGGCTGAACCTGCGTGCGTTCTACCGCCAGTACGACCTGACCAACGACACGCCGTCGGGCAACTGGCAGTACGTGACGTCAGACACCCCGAACGTGACCGGCACGGTGAGCTTCGTCAACAAGCGCGTCAGCCTGCCGGTGGCGTGGGATCGCCAGAACGTCGGCGCCGACCTGACGTGGCGCCTGCCGGCCCGCAGCAGCCTGATGTTCGGCTACGAGCGCGAGGCCATGGGGCGCGACCATCGTGAGGCCGACACGACCGAGCAGATGTTCCGCGCGACGCTGCGCATGAAGCCCGCGACGTGGATGACCCTCCAGGGCCGCTACGTCTACGGCCTGCGCGACGGCGGCGAGTACGACAACGAGGTCACGCACGAAGGCTACTGGTACACGCAGGCCGACGGCGTCGACAACAACAACCCCGCGTTGACGTTCGACAACCATCCCGACATGCGGCGCTTCGACGTCTCGGATCGCACGCGGCAACAGCTCGACGTCCGCGTCAACCTCACGCCGCGCGACCTGGTCGCCATCTCGGCCTACGTGCGGTATCGCAAGGACGACTTCGACTCCGAGGTGGCGCCGTCGCAGCCCCTCCTCGGCACGGGGCTGGCCGAACAGGCCGCGACCACGCCAGGCGATCAGCTCGGCTGGCTCGAAGACACGCGCCTGCGCTATGGCGTGGACGTGTTCATGCAGCCGTCGTCGCGCGTGACGTTGAACGCCTTTGTCGCGAAGGACGCCGGGACGAGCTTCCACCGGTCGCTCGAGTTCAACGAGAACAACAAGGCCAACCCCTCGGGCATCGCGACGGCCGAACTCGGCCCCTGGACGCGGGCCGGCAGCCAGTGGACCGCGGACTTCGACGACCAGACGGTGAGCGGTGGCGTCGGTGCCACCCTGCAACTGGTGCCCGAGAAGGTCGCGCTGATTGCCGACTACACCATGTCGCTGGCCGACATCGACATCGTCTACGAGGGCTTCGGCGTCACGAACTACAACGGGGCGCCGTTTGCGGCCAACCACCAGTTCGCGTTCTCGACACCGCCCGCCATCACCGAAGACCAGCAGGTGCTGAACGTCCGGCTCGAGTTCCCGGTCAAGGCGTTCACGGCGATCGTGGGCTACAGCTACGAGACCTACTCGCTCACCGACTGGCAGCAGGGATCGAACCAGCCCTGGGTCGAGTCGGTCGGCGCCGACACGTTCCTGCGCGACACGTCGCGCTCGTTCCAGTGGGGGAACCGGCTGTTCAACCTCGGCACCTACCTCGCGCCGAGCTACGACGCCCACATGGGGTTCGTGGGACTGCGCTACCGGTTCTGAACCCTCGTCCTGGCGGGTGTACTGGCGGAGGCGACCACGCATGGCGTGGCCGCCTCCGTCGTGTTTCGGGGCGGCGCACCGGCCATCCGCCGCGCCCGCGCAGCAGGCGGCGCACCGACCCAGGCCGGCGGCGATGCGCGCCGTTCGGGGTAGACTGTCGGCTCACCATTCCTCACCAAGGAGAACGACGGCATGGCGAAGGGCGGAGCCCCCTGCTGGTTCGAGTTGTCGACAACGGATGCTGCGGCGGCGCAGCGATTCCTCGGCGACGTGTTCGGGTGGACGTCGGAGTCGATCGACCTCGGCGCGATGGGGCCGTATTCCTTCCTGCGCAACGCCACGGGCCCCGTGGGCGCGCTGATGGGACAGACCCCCGACGAGCGCGCCGCGGGCGTGCCGTCGCACTGGAGCGTCTACTTCCATGCGACCGATTGCGCCGCCACCGCGGCACGCGCGGTCGCAGCCGGGGCCGTCGAGTTGCTGCCGACCATGACCGTTGATGGCCAGGGGCGCATGGCGGTGCTCCGCGATCCCACCGGGGCCATCTTTTCGCTGTGGGAGCCGCTGGATGCCGCGGCGCCCGGGCCCGTACGCTTCGTCGACTACTCGGTGGGATGGGTCGAACTCGCGACGCGCGATCAACGCGGCGCCGCCGCGTTCTACTCGGCGCTGCTCGGCTGGGAACTGGGCGAGTCGGACTTGCCGATCCCGGGGAATCTCAAGTACGTCTACGTCGGCATCGAAGGCGTGCGTCACGGCGGCATCCTGCCGATGACGGCGGAATGGGGCGAGATGGCCCCGCACTGGTCCATCTATGTGCAGGTGCCAGACGTCGACGCCATCGTCGCGAAGGCCCAGGCCGCCGGCGGGTCGGTGTGCGTGCCCGCCTTCGATGCCCCCGGTGTCGGGCGCATCGCGATGATCGCGGATCCGACCGGCGCCGCCTGTTACGTGATCACGCTGCGCACTCGTTCGTGAGCCGAAGTAGGTGGTGTTCCTGCAAGCTCGACCGAATGCCCGCCCCGCCTTCATGCCCGGGCCCCGTGCGCCGATTGCACTGGTGTGGTGGTGCGTCCCGCACCCATTGACTCGCGGTTCACGGTTGTCCAGATGGCGAACAGGTCCCTCCAGTCCCGGTGTGTCCGGGCTCTCTCCGGCTTCTGCCTGTTGTTGACGTGTGCGGTTGCGCCGCCTGTGGCGCGGGCCCAGCAGGAGGCCGGGGCGGGCCAGGTGTCGCTCGAAGACCTGGCGGCTGTCGAAGTCACCACGGTTGCCCGTCAGCCGAGGCGCCTGTCGGATTCCGCGGCGGCTGTGCACGTGATCACGCGCCAGGACATCTCGCGCTCCGGGGCAACGAGCCTGCCCGAGGTCCTCAGGATGGTGCCGGGCGTGCATGTTGCGCGCATCGACGCCAACAGGTGGGCGGTGAGCATCCGCGGCTTCAATCATCGTCACGCGAACAAGCTCCTCGTGCTGGTCGACGGGCGCAGCATCTACACGGCGTTGTTCTCGGGAGTCGTCTGGGAGGCGAACGACATGCGCCTCGACGACATCGAGCGTATCGAAGTGGTCAGAGGGCCAGGTGCCACGCTGTGGGGGGCGAACGCCGTCAACGGGGTCATCAACATCATCACGAGGAGTTCCTCGAAGACGCACGGCGTCGATGTCTCCGTGGCGACTGGCTCGAACGAGACCCTGTCGGCCGGAGCGCGCGTCGGCGGGACCCTGGGCAGCGTCGGGCACTATCGCGCCTTTGGAAAGTACGGCACGCACGAGCCGTTCGGAACACTCGACGGGCACGACGGCGACAGCGGTCGGGCGGCCCGCACAGGCGGACGACTCGACCTGTTTCCCTCGCCCGCCGACTCGATCTCGGTGAGCGGCGAGGTGTACCGCGGACGGTTTGGGGCCGTCACGCTGTACCCGGAAGCCGTCGACGAGATTCCGATTCCGCGTGTCGAGTTCAACGTCCTGTCGGGCGGATTCGTCCTCGGGTCGTGGGAACGTGCGCCATCTGCCAACGAGCGACTCACGGTGCGGGCGTACTACGACCATTCCTATCGCGACGAGTCGTCGGCCGTCGAGAAGCGCGACACCTTCGACGCTGACATCCAGCATCGCGTGATGGTCGGACGCCGCCACACGCTCTTGTGGGGCGCGAACTACCGCGTGTCGCGCGACGAGGTACGAGGCACGGAGACGTTGACAGTCGACGGACCGCAGCGCGTGACGCACTTCGGCAGCGCCTTCGCCCAGGACGACATCCTGTTGTTCGGCGATGCCGTGCGCCTGACAATCGGCGCGAAGGCCGACGGGCACTCCCGTGTGGGCATCGAGTTGCTGCCGAACGTCCGCGCCGCGTGGATGCGCGGCAACCAGAGCATCTGGGGCGCAGTCAGCCGGAGCGTCAGGACGCCGTCTCGCGCCGAGTTCGACCTCCGGGCGGTGCCCATGGTCCTGCCGCAAGGCACGCTGTTCTCCGGCGCGCCGCTGACCACCGTGGTCGCATCAGGCAGCGACGACCTCGGGATCGAAGAGCTTCGTGCCTACGAGGCCGGTTACCGGTGGCGGAATCAGCATCTGTCGATCGACGTGGCCGCGTTCGTGAACGACTACGACGACCTGATGGTCAGCGTCCTGCGCCAGAGCTTCGTCGTGGGGCCGCCGCTGCGGCTTGTCGTGCCGTTCGAGATGGAGAACATCTCGGGCCAGCGCACCTACGGCGTGGAACTCGCCGCTGACCTCCGCGTCACCAGGTGGCTGAGGCTCACGGGGAGCTGGGCCGAGATGCGGCACGGCGACTACGACGAGTCGCCCGCCACGCTGTATCCAGAGCTGTCAGACACGTTCGCCGATCGCATCGCGTCAGTCGTGGCCTCGGCGAGCCTTCCGCGCCGGGCCGCGCTGACTTCGGCGCTCCACTACGCCAGCCGGCTCGACGACGCCACCGGCGACGTACTAAAGGCCGACGTGTCGTTCATGGTCCCGCTGTCGTCGCACGTCGACGTGGCCATCGTCGGCCAGAACCTGCTCAGGGCGTCGGAGCGCCAGTTCCGTGCGTCGGTCGACCGGCTGATCCCGACCGACGTTCCCCGCGCCATCGTCGTCAGGTCGACCGTTCACTTCTGAGCGGCAGGAAACGCCGTGCCAGTGCTTTGCCGATCGAACTCGCGTGCGTACCGGGCCAGCCGTCCGGGCGCGGTGCGAGTGCTCGCCGTGCTGGCGGTGCTCGCCTTCGCCTGGCCCCTGAGCGGCCAGGACCGATCGGAAGCCACGGTGAAGGCGGCTTATGTGTTCAACCTCATCCGGCTGATCGAGTGGCCGCCGTCGGCAGCCCCGGGCGTGCCAGACTTCACGATCGCCGTGCTCGGGCGCGGACCGATGCTGTCGGCCCTCTCTGCCGATATTGGCAAGCCCGTGAAGGGACGCCGGCTCGTCGTGCGCGAGATCTCCAGTATCGACGAGTTGGGGAGTGCCCAGGT
>JAEUQQ010000690.1 GCA_016789685.1 Acidobacteriota bacterium
GTCGCCCAGGCATGAGGCCGACGCGCATCGGCGCCGTCGGGTACCTCAACGCGCGGCCGCTGGTCGAGGGGCTGGCCGAGGATCCGTGCGGTTTCGACCTGCGGTTCGACGTGCCCTCGGTGTGCGCACGCCTGCTGCACGAGGGCACCGTCGACATCGGGCTCGTGCCGGCCATCGAGTACCTGCGCGGCGATTACATCATGGCGCCCGGCATCGGCGTGGCCGCCGACGGCGAGGTCGCATCGGTGGCGCTCTACACGCGCCGGCCCATCGCCGACGTCACCTCGCTCGCCCTCGACACCAGCTCACGGACCTCGGCCGCTCTCACGCGGGTCCTCTGCCGCGAGTACTTCCGCATCGAGCCGGTCTTCGTCGATCACCCGCCGGTGCTCGGCGACATGCTCGAGGCGTGCGACGCCGGGTTGCTCATCGGCGACCCTGCGCTCGACGCGGATGCGGCGGCGTTCGGGGCGCAGAAGATCGACCTGGGCGCCGCATGGAAGGCCCACACGGGCCTGCCGTTCGTCTTTGCCGCGTGGGTGGGACGGGCCGAGTACTTCACGCCCGCCGTCGTCGCGGCGCTCGAGGCGGCCAAGGTGCGTGGCATGGCGCACCTCGATCGCATCGCCGATGCCGCGGCGGGTGGCGACGCGGCCCGGGCGACGAAGTACCGAGCGTACCTCCGCCGGAACCTCCAGCACGACCTCGGCCCGCGACACACCGACGCCTTGCGGCGCTTCTACCAGGCGGCAGAGAATGTCGGGGTCGTCGACAGGGCACGCGAACCACGTTTCGCCGCGCGACCTGGCGCGGCCGTGCCAGCGATCTAGACGGGATTGACACGAATGAGCACGCTGCGAGCCATTGCCGACAAGGTGCGCGCCGGTGGGCGCGTCGATGCCGACGAGGCCAGCCTCCTGTACCACGAGGCGCCGACGACGCTGCTCGGCGAACTCGCCGACGGCATCAGGCGCCGGCGGCATCCCGCGACGGTCGTGACGTACATCATCGACCGCAACGTCAACTACACCAACGTGTGCGTGGCGCGCTGCGCCTTCTGCGCGTTCTACCGGCACGTCGGGTCGAACGAGGGATACGTCCTCGGCTTCGACGAGATCTTCGCGAAGATCGACGAGACCATGTCGGTCGGCGGCGAGCAGTTGCTGCTGCAGGGAGGCCACAATCCCGACCTGCCGATCGCGTGGTACGAAGACCTGTTCCGCGCCATCAAGCAGCGGTATCCCGCCTTCCGCCTGCACGCGCTCTCGCCCCCCGAGGTGCTTCACATCTCGCGGCTGTCGAAGGTGCCCGTGCCCGAGGTCATCGCACGGCTCATCGCGGCGGGACTCGACTCGATTCCCGGGGGCGGTGCCGAGATCCTCGTCGATCGGGCGCGCAAGCTGATGAACTGCTACTCGAAAGCCTCGGCCGACGAGTGGCTCGACGTGATGCGGCACGCGCACCGCGCAGGCCTGCGGACGACGGCGACCATGATGTACGGGAGCGTCGAGACGACCGGAGAGCGCCTCGAGCACATGCTGCGCCTGCGCGAGCTGCAGGACGAGACCGGCGGGTTCACCGCGTTCATCGCGTGGAGTTACCAGCCCGAGCACACCGAGCTCGAGGGTGTCGAGGCGACGGGCGTCGAGTACCTCAGGACGCTCGCGACCGCGCGCATCGTGCTCGACAACTTCGTCAACCTGCAGTCGTCGTGGGTCACCCAGGGTGGCAAGGTGGGGCAGTTGAGCCTGGCCTTCGGTGCCAACGACATGGGCAGCGTGATGATCGAGGAGAACGTCGTCCGCGCCGCCGGGGCCAGCTACTGCATGGACGAAGTCGAGATCGTCGAGAACATCGAGAACGCCGGGTTCATCCCGCGGCGGCGCAACATGCACTACGACATCCTCGGCGAGCCGATGTTCCGCCTGCAGCAGATCCCGCGTCGTTTCGGCCTCGACGTGGCACGCGCCGATGGCGACACGCACGTGCCCGGGGAACTGGCGAACTACGCGGCCCGCAGCCGGGCGGCGAAGGTGGCGCGGTCGGCGGCGGCGTCGCCAGCCGCGCCGGCGCGTTGAGGCCCCGGGCGTGATCGCTGCCTTCAGGGCCGCGTGGGTCCTGCCCATGATCTCGGCGCCGATCGCCGACGGTGGTGTCATCGTCGAGCGCGGACGCGTCGTGGACGTGGGGCCATGGCCGGCCATCGAGGCGCACGTCGCGGCCCGCGAGCAGGCAGGCGTTCGCGTCGCGCGACGCGACGCCGGGCATGCCGCGCTGATGCCCGGCCTGGTCAACGCCCACACGCACCTCGAATTGTCGTGGTTGCACGGGATGGTGCCCCCGGCTGCGTCGCTCGCGGCATGGGTCGCCGCGTCGATGCGGCTGCGGCGAGACGCGCCAGACCCGACGCCGGCGCTCGTGGCCGCCATTGCCGCGGCGCGGGCGGCCGGGACGAGCGTCGTGGGCGATGTCGCCAACGGCTGGTCGAGCATCGCACCCCTCGAACGCAGCGAACTGCGCGCCGTGGTCTTCCACGAGTTGCTCGGCTTCGACGTCGATCCCGCCTCGGACGTCGTCGCCGCCGCGCGCGAGCGCGCGCTCGGGGCGACCGGCGAGCGTGTGTCGGTCACCCTGGCCGCACACGCCCCGTATTCGACATCGCCCGCACTGTTGCGTGAAATTGCGGTGGCGGTGCAGGACTTGACGCCCTGCGTGATGAGCGTGCACGTGGCCGAGTCGGCCGACGAGACCGAGTTCATCGCGACCGGCCGGGGCACGTGGCGCGTGATGCTCGACGCCCTCGGGCGGTGGACGCCGGCGTGGCAGCCTCCAGGCGCGTCACCCGTCGCGTA
>JAEUQQ010000712.1 GCA_016789685.1 Acidobacteriota bacterium
GCTTCAGTGCCGACAAGACCCCGCTCAAGACGCACATCGGGGCGTACTTCCCGCACCGCGACCTCGGCAAGGCCGACGGCGCAGGCTTGTACCTGCACATCGAGCCGAAGATGACGATGTTTGCGGGCGGGTTGTATGCGCCGATGCCGCCGCAGTTGCGGGCGCTGCGCGGCTACATCGCCGACAACGCGTCGCGCTTCAGGTCGATCGTCGAGGCGCCGGCGTTCACCAGGACCTTTGACTGGGAGGGCGAGGCGCAGACGCGCGTGCCGCGTGGCTACCCCACGGACCACCCGGCAGCCGACTACCTCAAGTGCAGGCGCTTCGTCGGCTGGGCCGAGCACCCGGCGGCGTTCGCAACGACCGACGAGTTCTACCCCACACTCATCAAGGCCTTCCGGCTGCTGTTGCCACTCGTGCGCTTCATCAACGAGGCGATGCTGGCGACGCGCCGCATGGAGATTCGCTGACCATGAGCACGTCGCCCGTCTATCCGAGCAGCTGCGTCGAGCGCTTCCTTCGCTACGTCACCTACGACACCCGCAGCGACGAGACCTCGACGACCACGCCGTCGACCCCGTCGCAACTCGTGCTGCAACAGGTCCTGGTCGAGGAACTTCGCGCCCTCGGACTCACCGACGCCGTGCTCGACGAGTACGGGTACGTCTACGCGACGCTGCCCGCCACCACCCCGCGTGCCGACGTGCCGGTCGTCGGGTTCATCGCCCACGTCGATACGTCGCCCGAGGTGAGCGGAACCGACGTGAAGCCGATCGTGCACGCGAACTACGACGGACGCGACCTCGTGCTGCCCGACGATCCGGGCGCCGTCCTGCGGATGAGCGACATCCCCTACCTGCGCGAGCAGATGGGGCACGACATCATCACGGCGTCGGGCACGACCCTGCTCGGGGCCGACAACAAGGCGGGCGTGGCCGAGATCATGGGCGCCGTCGAGTATCTCGTCGCGCATCCCGAGATCGAACACGGCACGATCAAGATCGCGTTCACGCCCGACGAGGAGATCGGCCGCGGCGCCAGCCACTTCGACGTGGCACGCTTCGGCGCGGCGTGCGCCTACACGGTGGATGGCGGCCGTCGTGGCGAACTCGAGCTCGAGAGCTTCTCGGCCGACACGTTCGTGGCCGAGTTCCAGGGCTTCAACTGTCATCCCGGGTTCGCCAGGGGCGTGATGGTCAACTCGATCAAGCTGGCCTCGCGTTTCATCGCCTCGCTGCCGGCCGACCAGTCACCCGAGACGACGAGCGGCTACGAGGGCTACGTGCACCCGTACGTCGTGCAGGCCTCGGTCGACAAGACCACGGTGCGGGTGCTGCTGCGCGACTTCGTGACGAAGGAACTGGCGGTCAAGGCCGCGTGGCTCGAGCAACTGGCGACGCAGGCCGTCGAGGGCGTGGCCGGCGCGAGCGTGACCTGCAGGGTCGAACAGAGCTACCGCAACATGCGCGAGATCCTCGACCACCATCCCGAGGTGGTCGACAAGGCGCGCCGCGCGATCGTGGCCGCGGGAATCGAACCCATCATGCAGCCGATTCGCGGCGGCACCGACGGGTCACGGCTGTCGTTCATGGGACTCCCGACGCCGAACATCTTCGCGGGTGAGCAGACCTTCCACTCGCGGCTCGAGTGGGTCTCGACCTACGACATGCACAAGGCCGTCGAGGTGATCGTCAGGCTGTCTCGTGAGTGGGCGACGTCCTGACGTCGCCGGCATGCGCCGCGGCCTCGGCGTGGGCACGGTGCGCGGCGGCATCGGCGTGCGTGCGTTGGGCGGCCACGAGATTGAGGTTGAACGGCAGCGGGTGTGCGAGGCGGTGGCTGTCGATCAGGGCGCGGTGACACGCAAAACACAGCACGTGCTGCCTGTCACGCTTCACGTGCCCGCGATAGGCGAACTTCGCGGGCCGCTGCTGACAGACCTGGCACACCTGCCGTGACTTGCGCGTGTGCTTCACCTGCGCCTCCGCGCCGGGGCGTGCGGCACGTGCCCCGACTCCTGGCGACGGCCACGCCGTCGTCCTCTGTTTCGACTGTTACACTCGCGTCCTCTCGGGGCCGGGCTACGCACGCCGACCGGCCCACACACCCTGCTTTTCGGATTCTAGGCCGAAGATCACGAGGGCGGCAACAGCGGTTTCCGGTGGGCGCCGACTGACGAGACGCCGGGTAGCGAGTCCCCGCCGGCGCCTGGCCTCACCGCAAGCGACACCCCGGCGAGGACGGCGAGCACCGGGACGGCCGGCACCCTGAAGCGGGCGCTGCCGGCTGGTCCGCCCGAGAGCGCCAATAGATAGGTCACAAGCCCGAATGCGATCCAGCGCCACCGATTGGCTTCAGGCGCCAGAAATCCCCGGGCTGCCCGGTACCAGAGCCCCCCCAGCAGGCCGACGAGCAGCAGCGGCAGGCCCGCGCGGGCCACGCCTGCCGACACGAGGTGCGAACTGGCCTGCTGGGCCTCACCGGCCAGCCCGAATCGGACGACCGCCGACCAAACCGGGCGCTCAGCGCCAGACACCCCCAGCAGTTCGAAGAGCCTGAACGAGCCGGGATCGATCACAGCCGGAGCGACTCCGCGTGCGTAGGCGTAAGCCCCCGCGACTGGCGACCCGGCAACGCGTTCGGCCGCACGCGCCCACATCGCTCCGACCCGCCGCTCGTCACCGGCCGCACTGAGGGAGGCCGCACCAACGCCGGCCGCCTCGTGCTCGCGCGCGGCGACGTAGCCCGCACCAGACGTCTGGGCCTCGACGCCGGCGGCAACCGTGAACAACGCGGCGCGCGCAAACTGGGTCGAGAATC
>JAEUQQ010000008.1 GCA_016789685.1 Acidobacteriota bacterium
ACTTCAGGCGCAGCCTGATCCACTCTGACGCCAACGACTACAACGTGCTCGTCGATCCCGCCCGTCAGCGCGTCACGGGGATCATCGACTTCGGCGACATGGTGTTCAGTCACACCGTGAACAACGTCGCGATCGCGATGGCCTACGCGACGCTCGGCGCCGACGATCCGCTGAGGGCCGCGGCTGCGGTGCTCGGCGGATATCACGACGCCCATCCGCTCACCCCCGACGAGATCGCGGCCGTCTTCAGCCTGATGTGCATGCGCCTCTGCGTGAGCGCGTGCGTGGCGGCGGCCCAGCAGGCCGCGCGGCCCGAGGCGGCGTATCTCGGCATCAGCCAGGGGCCGATCGGCGTGACGCTTCCGCTGCTGTCGGCCATCCATCCGCGATTCGCGCACTACACCTTCCGCGCGGCGTGCGGACTCGATCCCGTTCCCCACGCACCGCGCATCGTCGCATGGTTGAAGGCGCACGCCGATGCGATCGCGCCACTGACCGGGCACGACCTGCGCGTCGCGCCGGTGGCGCCCATCGACCTCGGCGTGGGGAGCCCGCTGCTGTCTGGCGACCCCGCGACCAACACGCCGGCAGAGGTCGATCGGCGCGTCAGGCGCGTCATCGCCGAGCACGGCGCCGTGCTCGGCGCTGGCGGCTACGACGAAGCGCGCGTGATGTATGCGTGGGATGGCGAGCCCACGGCCGGCGAGCGCCGCACGATTCACATCGGCCTCGACCTGTCGCTGCCGCCTGGCTCGCCGCTCCATGCCCCGCTCGATGGCGTGGTGCACGGCGTCGAGCACGCCGACGCGCATCACGACTACGGGCCCGTGGTGGTGCTGCGGCACGAGACGACCGGCGACGACTCGTCGGAGTTCTTCACGCTGTACGGGCACTTGACACTCGACTCGATCGCCTCGCTGCGCATCGGCCAGCGGATCGCGAAGGGGCACGGGTTCGCGCGGGTCGGGAGCCCGCCCGACAATGGCGACTGGTGGCCGCACGTGCACGTGCAGGTCATCACCGACATGCTCGACGTACCGTGCAACGTCGATGGCGTGGTGCGTCCGAGCCAGCGGGCCGTGTGGCGCAGCCTGTGCCCCGATCCCAACCTGTTGCTGGGGATTCCCGCCGATCGGCTTCCGCAGCACCGCTCCAGGGCCTCGATCGCGGCGGCGCGCGCGGCGCACACCGGACGCAACCTGGGCGTGTCGTACGACGCGGATCCGCTCAACGCCAGGCGTGGCTGGATGCAGTACCTGTTCGACGGGGAGGGCCGGCGCTACATCGACGCGTACAACAACGTGGCGCACGTGGGCCACGCGCATCCTCGCGTCGTGCGCGCAGTGAGCGAGCAGTTGTCGGTGCTCAACACCAACACGCGCTACCTGCAGGAGCCGTTCGTCGCGTACGCCGAGGCGCTGGTGGCGACGTTCCCTGAACCGCTGCGCGTCTGCTTCTTCACGGCGTCGGGCAGTGAGGCCAACGAACTCGCGCTGCGGCTGGCGCGAGCGCACACGGGCCAGCGCGACCTGATCGTGATGGATGCGGCGTACCACGGGCACACGACGACGCTGATCGACATCAGTCCGTACAAGCACGCGGGTCCTGGCGGGAGCGGTGCGCCCGACTGGGTACACACGTCGCCAATTCCCGACACGTATCGCGTCCGTGACGTGAGCGGCGACCCCGGCGCGTGGTTCGCGGCACGGGTGGGCGAGGTGATCGACCGTGTGCGTGCCGACGGGCGAGGGCTGTGCGGCTACATCGCCGAGACCTGCCCGAGCGTGGGCGGTCAGATCATGTTGCCCGACGGGTTCCTTCGTGACGTCTACGCGCGTGTGCGCGGGGCAGGTGGCGTCTGCATCGCAGACGAAGTGCAGACGGGTTTCGGCCGGATCGGCACGCATTTCTGGGCGTTCGAAGCCCACGGGGTCGTTCCCGACATCGTCGTGCTCGGGAAGCCGATTGCCAACGGCTTCCCGATGGGCGCCGTCGTCACGACGCGCGCGATTGCCGATCGATTCGCCAATGGCATGGAGTTCTTCAGCACGTTCGGCGGCAGCACGGCCGCGTGCGTGGCCGCGATGGCGACGCTGCGGGTGACGCAGGATGAGGGCCTGCAGCGCAATGCGCTGGTGGTGGGCGAGCGACTGCTGGCGGGACTCCGGTTGCTGGCCGCTGAGCATCCGCTCGTCGGCGACGTGCGCGGGTCGGGGCTGTTCCTGGGCGTCGAGTTGGTGCGCGACCGCGAGACGCGCGTGCCCGCGGCGGGCGAAGCGCGTTGGGTGGTCAACCGCATGCGCGCGCTGGGCGTCCTCGCCGGCACCGACGGTCCGTACCACAACGTGATCAAGCTGCGCGGCCCGATGTCGCTGTCCCTGGCTGATGCCGACCGCGTGGTCGCCCTCCTGTCGCAATCGCTCCGCGAACTGCCCTGAGCCGAACTGGGGCGAATTGGGGGCGAATTGGGGTCAGACCCTCATCATCCACAGGAGTCGCGGCGACACCTGTGGGATGCGCGGCGACGCGTAGGCTGTGCTCATTCCGTGGGTGCGCGTCGACAAGTGCCGTGCACTGCGGCACTTCTGGCAGCGCGCGGCTCGTGCTGCGCGGCGCCAGCCAGGCGTCTGGGACCGCGGGCCCGGCCGGCGCGCTAACCTGCGAATGACACCGCGGGTTGGCGAAAACCCCGCTTCGCCACCCTGATTTCTGTCGAATCGGGTCAGACCCCAAATCGTCGCTTTTTTTGGCCTTTGACTCGGCGGGGCCGGGGGGCGTAGTGTCGCGCGCATGTTGAACGTGATCTGGGCTGCATTCTTCGTCGTGGCCTTCGTCTCGGCGCTGCACGCGTGGCTTGTCCTTGGCAACGCCCAGGTGTGGGCGCAGATGGTGTCGTCGACGTTCGAGATGGCGAAGACGGGATTCGACGTCTCGATAGGCCTGACCGGCGTCATGTGCCTGTGGCTCGGATTCATGAAGCTCGGTGAACGCGGCGGGGCCGTGGCGATGCTGGCCCGCGTGTTCGACCCGCTCATGCGGAAGCTGTTCCCGGGCATCCCGGCTGGTCACGCCGCCGGGTCGTCGATCGTCATGAACATGGCCGCCAACATGCTCGGCCTCGACAACGCCGCGACGCCCCTCGGCCTCAAGGCGATGAAAGAACTGCAGACGCTGAACGCGACGCCCGATACCGCGAGCAACGATCAGATCCTCTTCCTGGTGATCAACACGTCGGCGGTGACCATCATCCCCGTCGCGATCTTCACCTACCGCGTGCAACTCGGCGCGGCCGATCCGACCGACGTCTTCCTGCCGCTGCTCATCGCCACGTACTGCAGCACGCTCGCCGGCCTGCTCGCGACCGCGTACATGCAGGGCCTGAGGCTACTCGACCCGGTCGTCCTGGCCTACCTGGGTGGACTCACCGCGTTTGTCGGCGGCATCGTCGCCTACTTCACGCAGCTCGATCGCGCGACGCTCGAAGCGCAGTCATCCCTGGTGAGCAACGTCGTGATCTTCATGCTCATCCTGTCGTTCGTCGGCCTGGCCGCCTGGCGGAGGGTTCCCGTCTACGAGACGTTCGTCGAGGGGGCGAAAGAGGGATTCGAGGTCGCGGTGAGCATCATCCCCTACCTGGTGGCGATGCTCGTCGCCATCGGGGTGCTGCGCGCGAGCGGGGCGCTCGACATCGCGCTCAACGCGGTGCGCTGGGTGGTGGTGTCGCTCGGGGCCGACGCCCGATGGGTCGATGCCCTGCCGGTCGGCCTGATGCGTCCGCTGTCGGGCAGCGGCTCGCGCGGCCTCGTCATCGAGACGATGAAGACCTTCGGCGCCGATTCATTCGCGGGCCGACTGGCCTGCGTCATCCAGGGCAGCACCGAAACGACGTTCTACATCCTGACCGTCTACTTCGGATCGGTCGGGATCCGGCGCTGGCGTCACGCGGTGACGTGCGGCCTCATCGCGGATCTCGCCGGCTTCGTTGCCGCCGTCCTCGTCGCATATCTCTTCTTCGGATAGACACAGGAGCCGCTCACGTCGCGGCCACCCCACCAGGGAGGTACCATGACCACCGTTGACATCAGTGACCTGCTCAGTCCGGGCGCCATCGCCAAGGCGATTGGGGCCTCGGACGCCAAGGTGAAGAAGGCGCTCAAGGACCTGGGCATCGATCCGAAAGCCAGGAAGGGCGTCTGCTCGTACTACGGCAAGGACGTGGTGCCGAAGGTCAGGGCCGCGATCGCGAAGTAGCTGGTGCGGGCGGCGGTCACCGTCCCAGGTCGGCCGCCGTTCTGCCCGCAATGCCCCAGTTTGCCTTGGGCACGTCGTGGATGACGACCCGCACGTGTTCGGGCGGCGCCTCGAGTGCCTCGACCAGCGCGTGTGTCACCTTGTCGATCACCGCGCGCTTCTGGTCGTCGGTGCGGCCTTCCATCAGGTAGATCTGGGCAATCGGCATCTGGCGCCTCCCGGGCGTCGCGCGATCCTACCGCGACAGCGTCCGCCCGCGCGTCCGTCGCCACAGCCCCCTGGCGACCCAGAACGCCAGGGCCAGCGCCGCTACCACCGGGATGATCCCGCCCGTCGCTGCGATCACATCGGCCACCGATGCCACGAAGTTGTCGGCGGCCTGCCTGAACGCCTGCCGCAGCGTGCGCCACACGCCGCCTTCGTTGGCGCCAATGGGCCGCGGTTCGTGCAGCAGCACGGTCAGCGTCGACAACGACACCTGCTGATCCCAGAGCCGCTTGCGACCTTCCATCTGGTCGATCTCGGTCCGGACGCGCGCCACCTCGCGTTCGATCTCGAGCAGGTCGGAGAGGTCGTTGCTCGATCGTTCGAGGAGCTGCCGCAGGCGCACCTCGAGCTGCTGCTGCGTCCGGAGCCTGACTTCGAGGTCGACGTACTGCTCGGTGATGTCGTCTGACCCGAGCTGGATCGACTCCTCGCGCCCGACCTCGCGCAGGCGCGCGACGACCTCGTCGAGCCGCTCGGCGGGCACGCGGCACGTCACCGCCGCCTGGCGTCCCTGCCCCTCGTCTTGCGACCGCGACTCGTTGGCGATATGGCCGCCAGTGGCCTGCAGCAACGCACGCAGGCTCCCGAGCGCCGCGTCGAGGGCCGCCACTTCGAGGCGCATCGTCCCGTTGCGGATGACTTTGCGTGACGAGGGCACCGCGACAGGCGGCGCCGTCGGAGGAGGCGCCGCCGGGAACGCAACGCGCGACATCGGCTGCGTGGGCGCTTCTGCGCCGACAAGGAACGGCCCGGCCGAGGCCTGCTCGGCAGGCGAGGAGAGCGCGTCGGACTCGCGATGCGGCGCGCTGCGCCCGCCGACGCCGCAACCTGCCAGCACGCCCACGATGGCCACGGCGGCGACGGTGTTCACCAGCAAAGGCCCAGGCCGCCAGGCCTGGCGTTTCACTCCTCGCATGACGCGTCCTCTCTCACGGGCGCCGCACCAGCGCGGCCCCACATCCCCAGAACGGGCACGGCCCCGTTCCTTGCAGCCGGCCGTCGCATGACCGCACCCGCGAATCGGGGCCACGAATTGGGGTCAGACCCCAATTCAGCCATTTCGGCGAAATGACGCCTGTTTTCGCAAAAACACCGGACTTGGGGTCTGACCCGAATTGGCCACGAATCGGGGCCAGGTGTCGGGGCTGGGCGCGCGGTCAGGGCACGGGGGTGGCCAGCGGCTTGCCCTTCTCGACCACGTACACGCCCACCAGCGAGATGGGCGCCGTTCCGTCGTTGTGGGCATCGTGAATCACGCCGGCCGGCACGACGAACGACTCGCCGGCCTTGATGAGGCGCGGCGGCTGCCCGTCGATGACCAACTGGCCCTGCCCCGAGATGACGTAGCTGATTTCGTCGCCGGGATGCGCGTGACGCCCGGATCGGGCCCCAGGCGCGACTTCGACACGCGCGACGACGGCCTCGCGGCCGGCGACCGACACCTCGCCCCGGCCGACGATCGTGCGCGTGAGTCCACTGTTCTGTGCCCACACCGCCGCAGCACACACCATCGCGCCTGCCAGCGGCAGGCCATGCGTCAGCACTTTCCTCATGGTCGAACGGCTCCTCGCCTGAAACGGGTGGCGACGAGTATGCACCAGGGCGGGTGTCGTCCGGGCGGCGTCGCGGGATGCTGGACTCGAGCCGCGCACAGCTCCCTGTTACACCAGCGGTGACTCGCCCGCCTGGTGCTCGCCGCGTTCGTACACGATGTGCGCGCGTCCGACGAGCATCGTGTCGAGCGCCCCGATCGCCGCGAGGTCGCGGTTGGCGTACGGCAGCTTCAGCAACACGTAGCGCATCGCGTTGAGCCGCGCGCGCTTCTTGCAATCCGACTTGATCACCGTCCACGGGCAATCGGCCGTGTCGGTGTGGAAGAACACGGCTTCCTTGGCCGTCGTGTAGTCGTCCCACTTGTGCAGCGAGGCCTTGTCGATCGGCGACAGCTTCCACTGCTTGAGCGGGTGCGCCTCGCGCTCCTTGAAGCGCCGCCGCTGCTCCTTGCGGCTCACCGAGAACCAGAACTTGATGACGTGGATGCCGCTTCGCACCAGGTTGCGCTCGAACTCCGGCGCCTGGCGCATGAACTCGGTGTACTCCTCGTTGGAGCAGAAGCCCATCACGCGCTCCACGCCCGCGCGGTTGTACCAGGAACGGTCGAACAGCACGATCTCGCCCGCCGTCGGCAACTGCTGCACGTAGCGCTGGAAGTACCACTGCCCGCGCTCGACGTCGCTGGGCTTGTCGAGTGCGACGACCCGCGCGCCGCGCGGATTGAGGTTGTCCATGAAGCGCTTGATCGTGCCGCCCTTGCCCGCCGCGTCGCGCCCCTCGAACAGCACCACGACCCGCTGGCCCGTCGCCTTGACCCACGCCTGCAGCTTGAGCAGCTCGACCTGCAACCGGTACTTCTGCTGCTCGTAGGTCTTGCGCCCCATCAGGTTGGCATACGGATAGCCGCCGTCGCGCCAATCGGGTGCCAGCTCGGAGTCGGCGTCTGCGCCGTCGCGGCGCGCGAGCCGCGCCTTGTCGCGCAGGGCGCGACGCAGGATCACGGCCTCGTCGGGCGAGGCCCCATCCACGATGGCCTGCAGTGACGAGACGAGCTGCGGACGTTCCACGGCGTGCGGGCCGTGGATGATGTCGTCGATCGCGCTCACCGTCGCCTCGCCGGCGGCGTCGGCCGCCCTCGTGACGGTGAAGCGCTCGATGCCCAGGGTGGTGAGCGTCGGGGGAACGTCGCCAGCCGACGCAAGCCTGGCGGCAGGTCGTCGTCGAGCCGGGGTGCCGGGTGCGCGAGTGATGCGCGTCGATCGCTTCGAGGCCACGCGTGTTGCTCCCGTTCGCGCATGCGCGGATGGCGCGGATGCGGCAAGAACGCCCGTGAACGCCCGCGCGGCGCCCTCGACGCGCGGTCGAGCCTGTTATCGGACCGCTGCGGCGTCTCCTCCAGCTTCCCGGCCGGCGAGCCCGGCCCCCGGTGGCCGCGCCGGAAGCGCGACGACCGCGAGCGCGGACGCTCGGGCACGTTCATCAGCTCGAAGGGCGCGAAGTTCTCGAGCGAACTGCCGGCACAGCAGCAGGCCACCGACCGCAGCCTCCGCGCCCTGCGCGAACGACTCGCCGGCTTCGACGCGGCGCGCATCGGCGCGCCGGCGGTCGCGGCGCTCGAGCGCGCCACCCGCGCCGGGGCGCAAGCCAGCAGGCGGCCTCGCTCAAAGAGACCAGCGCGTCGCTCGAGGAGATCGCGAGCATGACCGCGCGCAACGCCGCGTCGGCCAGCCAGGCGCGGCAGATCGCGGTCGACACGCGCGCGGCGGCCGACGCCGGGGCCGGCGACATCGAGCAGATGCGCGCGGCCATGGATGCCATCACGCGTTCGTCGGCCGAGATCGCCAAGATCGTCCGCACCATCGACGAGATCGCGTTCCAGACCAACCTGCTCGCGCTCAACGCGGCCGTCGAGGCCGCCAGGGCTGGCGAAGCCGGGGCGGGGTTCGCGGTGGTGGCCGAAGAGGTGCGCGCGCTCGCGCAGCGGTCGGCGCATGCAGCACGCGAGACGGCGGCCAGGATCGAGGAGTCGGTCGTGCGCAGTCAGCGTGGCGCGGTCATCTCGGGCGCGGTCGCGGCGTCGTTCCAGCAGATCGTCGAACGCACGGTGACGATGAATACGCTGGTGGGCGAGATCGCGACGGCCTCGTCTGAGCAGAGCCTCGGCGTCGGGCAGGTCACCGGCGCCGTGTCGCAGATGGACTCGGTCACGCAGTCGAACGCGGCCGGAGCGGATCAGACCGCGGCTGCCGCCGAGCAACTGACGGCCGAGGCGGTGGCGCTCGACGATGCGGTGGCGGCCCTTCGCGCCCTGATCACGGGCAGCCGCGCGGCGCAGGTCACACCGCTCACGCGAGCGGCTGGCACGACCGGCGTCGCGCGGGCGGCCTGAGGCCGCCAGGCACGACGCCGCCACACGCGATGTGGCGCACTACTTCGCGTACGAGATCCGGTAGATGCGATTCGCGGCGTCGTCAGACACGAGCAGCGACCCGTCGGGCATGACGAGCACGTCGGCCGGTCGGCCCGACACGTCCTTGCCCTGAAGCCACCCTTCCGCGAACGGCTCGTACGACACGACCTTGTCGCCATCGAGCGTCGCCATCATCACGCGGTAGCCCTGCGGCACCGTGCGGTTCCAGCTGCCGTGCTCGGCGACGAAGATGCGGCCCCGATACGCCTCCGGAAACATCGTCCCGGTATAGAAGCGCATCCCGATGGCGGCGACGTGGGCCGCCAGCACCTTGGCGGGCGCGATGGTCTCGGCGCACGGCCGCTTCGCGCCGAACTCCGGGTCGGGGATCGTGCCGGCGTGGCAATAGGGGAAGCCGAAGTGCAGGCCGGCCCTCGGGGCATGGTTCAGCTCGTCGCCCGGCTGATCCTCGCCGAGATAGTCGCGACCGTTGTCGGTGAACCAGAGCTGCTTCGTGGCCGGATGCCAGTCGAAGCCGACGGTGTTGCGCACGCCGCGCGCAAACACCTCGGTGCCGGTGCCGTCAGGCTTCATCCGCAGGATGGTCGCGTAGCGCTCGTCGGTGTCGCTCCGGTCGCAGATGTTGCACGGGCCTCCGACGGGCACGTACAGCCATCCGTCGGGACCGAAGGCGATGAACTTCCACCCGTGGTGGCGGTCGCTGGGCAGCGAAGCGTTCACCACGACCGGCGCGGGCACCGTGTCGAGCGCGTCTTCGATGCCGTCGTAGCGCAGGATGCGGTTCACCTCGGCGACGTAGAGCGCGCCCTCACGGAAGGCGACGCCGTTGGGCATGTTGAGCCCGGTCGCGATGGTCACGACGCGGTCGGCCCTGTGGTCGCCGTTGGCGTCGACGATGGCGTAGACGTTCCCCGCCGAGCGGCTGCCGACGAAGATCGTGCCCTTCGTGCCGCGCGCCATCGAGCGGGCGTTCTTCACGTCGGTGGCGAACTCCTCGATCCTGAAGCCGGCGGGCAGCGTGATCTGGTCGAGCGAGACAGTCGGCGTGGCCGCCGCTGGCTGCGCGGGCCGGGCCTGCGGGTCAGCCAGCGCGGGCATTGCCGCCAGGCAGGCCACGAGGGCGACGGCAGCCGTCGCTGGCAGGAACGAACGTGTCGTGCTGGTCATCGGAACCATCCTCGCGTCACGAGCAGACGCCTGGCTCGACGCCGCATCAGCGAGCGGGCGGGGCCAGGAGCGACGAATCGGGGGAGCGAATCGGGGTCTGACCCCAATTCCGGCATTTTCTCGAAAACTGGCCAAGAACAAGTGAAATGGCTGAATTGGGGTCTGACCCCAATTGACTGGCGCGGTGGGGCGGCGATGGCGATACCACCCGGAGGTCACAGCCGGGCGAGCACGGCCTCGGTGAACGCCCGGCATCCGACGCTCGGGCCGGCGCCGGCCACATCCACCGTGCGCACGCCCTCGCGGATGGCCTGCTCGACGGCCCGCTCGATCCTGGCGGCCGCCGCCTCGCGCTTCAGCGAGTGGCGCAGCAGCAGCGCCGCCGACAGGATGGTCCCCGCCGGATTCGCGACGTCCTTCCCGGCCAGCGTCGGCGCCGAGCCGTGCACGGGTTCGTACAGCCCGGGTCCCGCGCCGAGGCTCGCCGACGGCAGGAGCCCCAGCGACCCGGCGATGGCGCCGACTTCGTCCGACAGGATGTCGCCAAACAGGTTCTCGGCAACGACCACGTCGAAGTCCTTCGGATACTGGATGAGCAGCATCGACGCGGCATCGACGTAGAGGTGCGACAGCGTCACGTCGGGATAGTCGGCCGCGAGGCGCGTCACGGTCGCGCGCCACACCTGCGACGCCTCGAGCACGTTGGCCTTGTCGATCGATGTGAGCTTCTTCTGCCGGCCTTGCGCGAGTTCGAAGGCGACCCGCGCCACCCGCTCGATCTCGGGCACGGTGTAGCGCATCGTGTTGACGCCACTCTGGCCGTCGGCCGCCACGCCGCGCGGCTCGCCGAAGTACAGCCCGCCGAGCAGCTCGCGGACGACGATCATGTCGACGCCGTCAATGCGCTCGGGCTTGAACGGCAGCGAATCCTCGGTGCCCGGCCAGTGCCGCGCCGGACGCAGGTTCGCGAACACGCCCATCGCCTGCCGCAGCCGCAGCAACCCGGTCTCGCAGCGCGTCTCGCGCGGCAGGTGATCCCACTTCGGTGTGCCCACCGCACCGAGCAGCACGGCGTCGGCCGCCACGCAGGCGTCGCGCGTGGCGTCGGGCAGCGACGGCAGGCCCAGGTCGAGGGCGGCGCCGCCGATGGGATGGGTGTCGAAGGCGAGCGACAGGCCGTCGCGCGTGGCAACGGTCGTGAGGACGGTGCGGGCGGCGTCGACGACTTCGGGGCCGACGCCATCCCCGGGCAACAGGACGATACGCAAAGACATGCGGGGGATCTTACACGCCGTGGCCGTAGCCGAACTCGACGAGCGCGTGCGGCGCGTCGGGCGCCGCAGGGCGTGCGCCGGCCGCCTTGGCGACCTTGCGTGACCCGGGCGCCGCAGCAGCAGGCTCGGCCTGCTCGCGCAGCTGGGCGACGATCGCGCGCAGGTCGTCGTCGGTCACGTTCTTGCGCTCGTCGGCAATCGTGGTCATCAGGCGATAGGCGCGATCGAGCTCGGCGCGCGTGAGCGTCACGCCGATGTCAGACATGCGCTGCTGGACGGCGTGGCGGCCCGAGTGCTTGCCGAGCACGAGCGTGGTGCTTTCGACGCCGACGTCTTCGGGCCGCATGATCTCGTAGGTGCGGCGGTCCTTGAGCATGCCGTCCTGGTGAATGCCGGCTTCGTGCGCAAACGCGTTGCGGCCGACGATGGCCTTGTTGGCCTGGACGGCCTGCCCGGTGACCTCGGTCAGGAGCTGGCTGGTGGCGAAGATGTGCTGCGTGTGAATGCGCGTCGTGAATTTCGCGCGATCCGCGCGCACGCGCGAGACCATCACCATTTCCTCGAGCGCGGCATTGCCCGCGCGCTCGCCGATCCCGTTGATCGTGCACTCGACCTGCCGTGCGCCGCCGCGCACGGCCGCGAGGCTGTTGGCCACCGCGAGGCCGAGATCGTTGTGGCAGTGCGTGCTGAAGATCGCCTTGTCGGCGTTGGGCACGCGGTTGAGGATGCTGGCGAAGAACGCCTCGATCTCGTCGGGCGTCGAGTAGCCGACCGTGTCGGGCAGGTTGATGGTCGTGGCCCCGGCGTTGATGACGGCCTCGATGACGCGGCAGAGGAAGTCGAGGTCGCTGCGAGTCGCATCCTCGGCCGAGAACTGCACGTCGTCGGTGTACTTGCGCGCGTGGGTGATGGCCGCCACCGCCGCGTTGAAGCACTGGTCGTGCGTCATGTGCAGCTTGCGCTCGAGGTGGAGGTCAGAGGTCGCGATGAAGGTGTGGATGCGCTTGCGCTGCGCCGAGGCCAGCGCCTCGCCGGCGCAGACGATGTCGCGCTCGGCCGCGCGGGCCAGCGCCGCAATCACCGGGCGGCGGATGCCGTTCGAAATCGCCTTGACCGCCTCGGCGTCGTCACTCGAGGCAAGGGGGAAGCCAGCTTCGATGATGTCGACACCCAGCCTGTCGAGCGCGCGGGCCAGCCGCAGCTTTTCCGGGGTCGTCATCGAAAAGCCCGGGGCCTGCTCGCCGTCACGCAGGGTCGTGTCGAACACCACTACGTCGCAAATGCCGCTTCCATCCATCGGTCAGTGCTCCTGCCGGATCCGAGATCGGGCACACCCGGGCGCGGGGCATCCGCGTCGTCACAGGGTGTGTCGATCGAACCCCGCCGGACCACTAGTAGTCAAAGTTATAATGTTTACGAAACTATAAGTTACAATCTCTGCCCGTATGGATCTCGCCGAATTGCAGGTTTTCGTGACGGTCGCCCGGGAGCGCAGCTTCTCGAAGGCAGCGACCCGCCTCCACCGCACCCAGCCCGCCGTCAGCCAGGCCGTCAGGCGGCTTGAAGATGAGCTGGGCGAGAAGTTGTTTGACCGGACGGCCAAGGACGGGAAGCTCACCGAAGCCGGCCGGGTGCTGTTCGACTACGCCGAGCGGCTGATGCGCCTGTCTGAGGAAGCCGAGGGCGCCGTGCGCGATCTGCGCGACCTGCGTCGCGGGCGCGTCATGATCGGCGCCAACGAGGCGGCGGTGCACGTGCTGCTGCCGGTCGTCGCGCGGTTCCACGAACAGCATCCCCACGTGCTGATCGACGTGCGGCGCGTGCCGTCGCGCCAGATCGGGGTCGCGGTGCTCGAACGCAGCCTCGACTTCGGCGTGCTCAGCTTCCCGCCTGCCGAGGCCGACCTCGAGTCGATCTCGATTGGCGAAGACGAACTCGTGATGCTGATGCACCCCAGGCACGAGCTGGCCTCGCGTGCGCAGGTGACGATGGCGGAGTTTGCGCACGAGACGGTCATCGCGCACAACGAGGCGTCGCCGGCCCGCGAGCGGGTGCTGCGGCTGTTCGAGCAGAAGCACGAGGCGATCAACATCCAGATCGCGCTGCCGTCGCTCGACGGCATCAAGCGGGCCGTCGAGATGAACCTGGGGGTGGCATTGCTGCCGCGGCGCTGCGCGCTGGCCGAGTTGTCGCGTGGCACGCTCGCGGCGGTGCACGTCGCGCAGGTGCGCCTGCCGCGGCACCTGCGGCTCATCTACCGCGCGGCCAACCAGCGGTCGCATGCGTGCAGCGCGTTCCTCGAGGTCGCCAGGGCCTATCGCGACTCGCTCGACCTCTCGCCCGCTACCAGCCGCTGACATACGGCAGCCTGGCCGCCGTGGCCTCGACCTGTGCGACGTCGTCGAGCAGCAGGCCTGTCGCGTCCCAGTGACCGCTCGTGAAGGCGTCGCGGGCGGCCGTGGGCAGCGTGGCCGGCGCCGTCAGCGTGCCGCAGGTCACCGTGCCCGCGACCAGGTCGACGACGACCTCGGTCTCGGGCGCGGCCTCGACGGCCGCCTGGATCGCCGCGGCGGCCTCGGCAGGCACGGTGACGCACGGCATGCCGATCGCGACGCTGTTGCCGAAGAAGATCTCAGAGAACGACTCGCCGACGACCGCCTGGATGCCCCAGCGCTGGATGGCCTGGGGCGCGTGCTCGCGCGACGATCCGCAGCCGAAGTTGCGGTTGGCGACGAGGATGCGCGCGCCGGCGTACTGTGGTTGATCGACCGGGTGCGTGCCGCGTGCGTCGGCGCGTTCGTCCTCGAAGAGGTGCGCCTCGATCCCCTCGAAGCTCACCGAGACGAGGAACCGCGCCGGCAGGATCCGGTCGGTGTCGATGTCATGCCCGCGCACCGGGATGGCGCGCCCGCTGATCCGCTCGATGCGCAGCGCGCTCATCGCGTCACCTCCGCGCGCGCATCGCGCGCCACTTTCCTCACATCGACGACTTCGCCGGCGATCGCCGCCGCCGCGACCATTGCCGGGCTCATGAGCAGCGTGCGGCCGGTCGGACTGCCCATGCGTCCCTTGAAGTTGCGGTTCGACGAGGACGCGCACATCTCGCGGCCCGAGAGCTTGTCGGGATTCATGCCGAGGCACATCGAACAGCCGGCCCCGCGCCACTCGAACCCGGCCTCGCGGAAGACCTCGTCGAGTCCCTCGGCCTCGGCCGCGCGTGACACACGGTGCGAGCCGGGCACGACGAGCGCGCGCACGTGGCGCGCGACGCGCTGGCCGCGCACGATCGCCGCGGCCTCGCGCAGGTCAGACAGCCGCGAGTTGGTGCACGAGCCGACGAACGCGACGTCGATGCGTGCGCCCTCGATGCGCGCGCCGGGCTCGAAGCCCATGAACTCGTGGGCCTCGGTGGTCGCCGCGCGCTCGCCATCGGGAACGTCCGCCACGGTGGGGATCCGCCCGCTGACGAACACAGACTGCGCCGGGTTGAGGCCCCACGTCACCACGGGTTCGAGCGACGGGGCGTCGAACACGACCTCGTCGTCGTAGACCGCGTTGGCATCTGACGCCATCGACTGCCACCAGGCGCGGGCCCTGGCGAAATCGGCACCGGCCGGCGCAAACGGGCGGCCTTCGATGTAGCGGAACGTCGTCACGTCGGGGTTGACGTAGCCCACGCGCGCGCCGCCCTCGATCGACATGTTGCAGATGGTCATCCGCTCGTCCATCGACATGGCGTCGATGGTCGATCCCGCGTACTCGTAGGCGTGGCCGACGCCGCCCTTGACCCCGAGGCGCTGGATGATGGCGAGGATGACGTCCTTGGCGTAGACCCCTGGCGCCAGCTGGCCCTCGACGCGGATGCGCCGCACCTTGAGCGGATCCATGGCCAGGCACTGCGAGGCGAGCACATCGCGCACCTGTGACGTGCCGATGCCGAACGCCACCGCCCCGAACGCGCCGTGGGTCGAGGTGTGGCTGTCGCCGCACGCGATCGTCATCCCGGGCTGCGTGAGGCCGAGTTCGGGCCCGATGACGTGGACGATCCCCTGGTGCTCGTGCCCGAGGTCGTAGAGCGGCACGCCGAAGTCGCGGCAGTTGCGCTCGAGGGCCGCGAGCATCTGCTCGGCCATCAGGTCGGCAAAGGGCCTGGCGACGTCTGTCGTCGGCACGATGTGGTCAACGGTCGCAAACGTGCGGGCCGGGAACCTGACCGGCCACCCCCGCTGCCGCAGCGCGTCGAAGGCCTGCGGCGTGGTCACCTCGTGGACCAGGTGGAGGCCGATGAACACCTGCGTCTGCCCGGTCGGCAGGACCCTGACCGTGTGGGCGTCCCACACCTTTCTGAGGAGCGTCTGCGCCATAGGTAACCCGGATCCTACCAGAGGGTTACGGCCACGAAGGCTCGGCGATTACCTTCGTTTATGTAATGGTCGGTCAGGACGATTGATCGACCAAGGGCCCCCGCCCCGTTGTCGGATTTCTCTACCGAAGGACCATTGCATGTCGACCCCCACTTCAGACGTCGTCCCTGCCCGACCGGGTGCGGCGTCGAGGGGGCGCCGGCGGTTCCTGGGCGAAATCCTCGTGGCCCAGGGCATCATTTCGCAGGGACAGCTCGACGACGCCCTCGAACGCCAGAAAGCGACGAAGAACGTCAGGATCGGCCGGCTGCTCATTGACTTAGGGTATGTAACAGAAGCCCTGCTCGCCGACGCCGTCGCCGATCAGCTCCGCCTGCCCACGGTCGATCTCGCGTCGGTCGAGATTTCGCCAGAGGCGCTGCAGCGCGTGCCGCGCGACCTGGCACTCAAGCACCGCATCCTGCCCTGGATGGTCGATGGCCGCGATCTGTATCTGATCACGGCCGACCCGACCGACATGGCCACGATCGACGCCATCGGCTTCAAGACCGGTATGCGCATCAAGCCGGTCGTGGCGGTCGAGAGCGAGCTGGGCAGTGCCATCGAGCGCCACTACGCCCCCGAAGAAGTCCAGCAGGTCGCGGCCACCGAGGCCATCACCCTGGCCGACCAGCTGGCCGTCGTCGACGAGGACGATGCGTCGAGCGGGACCTCCGAAGACGAACTCGAGCGGTCGGCGCAGGCCGGACCGGTCATCCGGCTCGTCAATTCGGTGCTTGCCGACGCCATCCGTGCGGGCGCGACGGGCATCCACATCGAGCCGCAGCAGAAGGGCGTGAACCTCCGCTACCGCATCGACGGCGCCCTGCGCCACGTCATCACGATGCCCAAGCGGTCGCAGGCCAAGATCGTCTCGCGGATCAAGTTCACGGCGCACATGGACGTCGCAGAGCGCCGCAAGCCGCAGGAAGGCCGCACGCGCATCGTCCTGAACGGAGCGTCGTACGACATGCGGGTCTCGACGATGCCCACCGCCGATGGCGAGAAGGTGGTCATCCGGATCGTCGCGCTCGACCGTGCGACGCTGGCCTTCGACGAGCTGGGCATCGAGGCCGACACGCTCGAGGAGTTGAAGTCGCTGCTGCGCCGGCCCCAGGGGCTGATGCTCGTCGCCGGACCGGCCGGCAGCGGCAAGACGACGACACTCTACGCCGCGCTCAGCTTCCTCACGAGCGAGACGACCAACATCGTCACGATCGAGGATCCCATCGAGTACCGGCTGGCCGGCGTGAACCAGGTCGCTGTCTCGGATCGGGCCGGACTCACGCTGGCGCTGGGGCTGCGGTCGCTGCTGCGGCAGGATCCGAACGTGGTGATGGTCGGCGAGTTGCGCGACCTCGAGACCGCGCAGATCGCCTTCGAGGCGGCGCAGACCGGGCAACTCGTGCTCTCGACCATCGCTGCCGGCGATGCGGCCGGCGCCGCGGCGCGTCTCGTCGAGATGGGCGTGCCTGCGTACATGGTGGCGTCGTCGCTCGTCGGCGTGATCGGGCAGCGGCTCGTGCGCCGGCTGTGCGCCTGCCAGCAGGTGCAGCACGGCGCGCACGCGCACTCGGGGTGTGAGCACTGCGGGTTCAGCGGTTATCGGGGACGCACCGCGGTCGTCGAGTTGCTGCGCGTGACGCCGCGCATCAGGCGTGCGCTGACGAGCGGCGCCACCGCCGACGACGTGCGCGCGGTCGCCCTGGGCGGCGGGATGCGGACCATGCTCGAAGACGGCGAGCGCAAGGTGGCGCGCGGCGTGACGACCTCTGAGGAACTGCTGCGCGTCGTGCCTCCACGCGAGATCGACGATGGAGCGCCGTGTGCCGCTGGCGCGGTCTCGCCGCAGGCGCCCGATCGCCACGGCGCCGCCGGCCGTCGTCGGCCGCGCATTCTCGTGGTCGATGCCGACGTGGCGTGGACGGATCGGATCCGGGCCGTGCTGTCACGCGAGCCCATCGACGTCGCCGTGGCGGCGACACCGGCCGACACCCTGGCCGTGGTGCACCGCGATCCGCCCGACCTGATCGTGATGGAACTGCGGGGCATGCCCGGCCTGACCGGCCTGGAGCTGCTCAGGCGCCTGCGCGCCAACCTGGCGACGGTGCGGACGGGCGTCTTCTTCCTGACCAACGTCGACGACCCCGAGGCAGAAGTGCGCGCCCTCGATGCCGGCGCCGACGACTACCTGCGGGCGCCAGTGAACCCGGAACTGCTGCTCGGCCGCGTCCGCCGCGCCCTGATGCGGATGCACCTGCTGTCGAGCTGAGGCCACGCCCGCCACTCGACACGCCCGGCCTGCCAAGTGGCCGCGCAGCGGCGTGCCGCGGCGCTGCATCGGTTCGCTCTTACAATGGGCCCACCCGCACGCCGCCGAACCGTTTGAGTGGTGGCGGGCATCAGACTCGATCATGCTGACGACTTCTGTGAGCCGCACCCTGCGCCAGCGCCTCGCGATTGGGATCGCGCTCGTCGCGCTGTCGCTTCCGGGCGCGGCCCTGGCCCAGCCGAAGTCGCCGGTGACGTGGTCGCTGGTGGCCCCGGCGGCGACAGCGGCCGACGGCACCGCGACGGCGACCGTGACGGCGGCGATCGATCCCGGCTGGCACCTCTATTCGATCTCGCAGCCGCCCGGCGGGCCGATCACGACCACGATCGTCACGCCTGAGGCCTCGGCGTTCGAGCGCAACGGCGACATCACGGGTCCGGCGCCCAAGCGGTTCAACGATCCCAACTTCGACAACCTCGAGACCGAGTACTACGACACGCAGGCCGTGTTCCGCGTGCCCGTCAGGGTCAAGGCGGGCGTTGGTGCCGGGTCGCAGGCACTCGCCGTGGCCGCGCGGTTCCAGGCGTGCAACGACACGTCGTGCACGCTGCCGCGCACGGTGACCATGACGGCGGCCGTTGCGGTGCCGGCCGGCGTGAGCCTCGTCGCCGCGCCCGCGGCCGCAGCCGGCACGCGTGCGTCGAGCGTCGAGCGCCAGCCGGGCGGCTCGACGGTCGTCGCGCCGACGACCGACCCGGTGGCGCCCGCGCCAGGCGGCGCGGCAGCGGCCGCCCCGACGACAGTGGAGGCGCCGGTTGGCGCCGCGCCGACGGCTGGCCCCACCGCGCCACCGCCCTCCCCCGCAACGCCCGCTTCGGCGGCCGCGTCGGGCCAGCAGCAGGATCTGGGCAGCTTCCTGAAGCTCGCCATCCTCATGGGTGCACTGTCGCTGCTGACGCCGTGCGTGTTCCCGATGATCCCGGTCACCGTGTCGTACTTCACGAAGCACGCGTCGGGCAGCCGGGGCGGTGCCGTCAGGCTGGCGACGATCTACGCGTTGGGCATCATCCTGACCTTCACCGTGCTCGGCGTGGCGCTGGCGTTGCTGGCGGGCGCGGCCGGCCTCAATCGCTTTGCGGCCAACCCGTGGGTCAACATCGCCATTGCGGCACTGTTCATCGTCTTTGCGATGAACCTGTTTGGTTCGTGGGTGATCCAGCCGCCGCAGGCGCTCACCAACCGGATCAACGCGTCGGCGCGTGCGAGGGGGACCAATTCGGCCGTCGGGGCGCTGCTGATGGGCGGCGTGTTCACGCTCACGTCGTTCACGTGCACGTCACCGTTCCTCGGCACACTGCTGGTGCTGGCCGCGCAGGGCGAGTGGACGTGGCCGGTGACCGGCATGCTCGCCTTCTCGTCGGTGTTTGCGTTGCCGTTCTTCGTCCTGGCCCTGGCCCCACAACTCGTGTCGCAGCTGCCGAAGGCGGGCGGCTGGATGACGTCGGTCAAGGTCGTGATGGGATTCCTCGAGATCGCGGCCGCGATGAAGTTCCTGTCGAACGCCGATCTCGTGTGGGGCTGGCAGGTGCTGACGCGCGACGTCGTGCTCGCCGTCTGGGTAGGCATCGGCGTGCTGGTCGCCGCCTACGTGCTCGGCATGTTCCGCGTTGAAGACGATGCGCCGGTCGAACGCGTGAGCGGCTGGCGGCTGGCGTTCGCGATCGTCACGCTGGGCGTCACCGTCTGGCTGTTTGCCGGCATCTTCGGCCGCTCGCTGGGCGAACTCGAGTCGTTCCTTCCGCCTGCCCTCGAGCGCGAGCAGGGCACGAGTTCCAGCGGTGGCCTGTCAACCGGTGGCCCCTCGCTGACGTGGATCACCAACGACCGCGCCCGCGCCTTCGACGAAGCGAAGGCCTCGAACCGCCTCGTGTTCGTCGATTTCACCGGCTACACCTGCACCAACTGCCGGTGGATGGAAGCCAACATGTTCACGAAGCCCGACGTGATGCGCGAAATGCAGCGCTTCGTGCGCCTCAAGCTGTACACCGACGGCGACGGCGAACCCTACGACACGCAACGCACCTGGCTCGAGGAAGGCTTCCAGACCGTCGCCCTCCCCTTCTACGCCATCCTCCGCCCCGACGGCTCCCCGGCCGCCACCTTCGCCGGCCTCACCAGAAACCGCGCAGAATTCGTCACCTTCCTCAAACACCCGCAACAAGAGAAGCCTGTACGCGATCCCCCCGTCCAGTGAGCCCCCGGGCTTGAGCCTGTACTCATTTACTACTCACTGACTCCCCTCCAACATCCCCCTCACCCGCTCTCCGAGTATCTGCGGCGTGAACGGTTTCGGCAGGAAGCCGATGCCTGGTTCGAGGTTCTCCATCGGCTCATCGTCTGGATAGCCCGAGATGAACAGCACCTTGACCGACGGGTGCATCGCCCGGACGCGTCGGGCCAGTTCGGTGCCGCGCAGCCTCGGCATGACGATGTCGGTGACCACCAGATCGATGCGCGGGCCCTGGGCGATGGCGATGTCGAGCGCCTCGGCGCCGTCGCTGGCCTCGAACACCGTGTAGCCCTGTTGCTGCAGGACGCGCGAGACCAGCGCGCGCAGCATCGCCTGGTCTTCGGCGACCAGGATCGTCTCGCGCCTGGCCTCGGCCGGCGTGGTGATGATGCTGGCCACTTCCGTGGCGGGTTCGAAGACCCGAGGCAGGAAGATGCGGAACGTCGATCCTTCGCCCGGGCGGCTCTCGACCCGGATGTGTCCGCCGCTCTGCCGCACCGTGCCGTAGCTCGTCGCAAGACCGAGACCGGTCCCCTTGCCCTCGTGCTTGGTGGTGAAGAACGGCTCGAAGAGGTGCGCGAGCGTCTCGGCGTCCATCCCGTGTCCCGAGTCGACGACCGAGACCACGACGTAGTTGCCCGCGGCAGCGTCGAGGTGGCGCCGCGCCTCTGCCTCGGTCACCTGCTCGTTCGATGTCGAGATCGTGATGCGTCCGCCGTCGGGCATCGCGTCGCGCGCGTTGACCAGGAGGTTGACCAGCACCTGTTCGAGGCGGCTGCGATCCACGCGCACGGCGCCAGCCGCGTCATCGAGACGGCTGTCGACCACGACCGCCTCGCCCAGCAGGCGGCTGACGAGGCCGAGCGTGCCGCGCACCACGTCGTTGATCGGCACCGTGTGCAATTCGAATGGCTGCCGGCGCGCAAAGGCCAGCAACTGCCGCGTCAGGCGTCCCGCCTGTTCGGCCGCGAGGCGGATGCTGGCGAGTTCAGTGCTGCCGGCACCACCCGGGATCAGTGAGTGCCGCAGCAGGTCGATGTTGCCGAGAATCACCGTGAGGAGGTTGTTGAAGTCGTGCGCCACGCCGCCTGCGAGGCGGCCGATGCTCTCCATCTTCTGCGCATGCTGCCGCGCCTCGGCCGAGGCCGCCTGTTCGGCGCGGTGGCGGCGTTGCTTGATGCTCAGCGTCATGGCGAGCGCCGCGACCGCGGCCGCGAGCACGGCCATGGGGACGAAGAAGGTCGGTTGCCGGTACAGGGGCGGCGGGATGCGGAACGACACCACGGTGTGGGTCTCGTCGTGACGCCCGAAGTGATTCGCCGACTGGATGTCGAAGGTGTGGGGCCCAGGCGCGAGGTCGGTCGTTGTCTGCTCGCGCGTCGTACTCCACGGTGACCAGGCCCCGCCGTCCAGCCGCGAGCGGGTGCGCACCTGCTCGGGTGGCTGCGCCCCCCACCACGCATGAGCGGTCCATCGCACCAGGGCGCTCGTCGCGCTGACCACTGGCGACGCCGCCTCGATCAGCGGCGTTGGCGACCGGGCCTCGTCGAGCGACAGGCGTGCGATGCCCGCCGCCGTCGTGCCCACGTAGACGGCGTCTGCTTTCGCGACAATGGGCCACAACTGCGTCGAGTGCAGGCCCGACTCGGCATCGAAGGTGGCCCACGTGTCGTCAGAATGCCGGCTGAGCCCGCCGTGTGTCGCGATCCACAGTTCGCCCGACGCGCCGACCGCCAGTCCCCAGACGGCCTCGCTGACGAGGCCGTCTGCCGTCGTGAAGTAGCGCGCAATGTCGCTGGTGATATACCCGAGTCCGCGCTGCTGGTCGCCGAACCAGACACGGCCCTCATCGTCGACGGCGAGGGCGAACACCCGGTTGGTGATGAACTGATCCGAGGTGTCCCAGGTGCGCCACGCGCCGTCCTTCCAGCGCTTCAGCCCACGGCTCGTGCCGAACCAGAAGGCACCGTGCCGGTCTTCGACCATGGCGTAGACGCGGCCGTCGAGGCCCCGTGCGGCGTTCCACTGCTCGAAGCGCTGGCCGTCGTACCTGAAGGCACCCGCATGGTCGGGCTCGATCGAGGGCTGCCATTCGTTGCTGGCGTTGAGCGTCAGGAACCAGAGGTGGCCCGACCGGTCTGTGGCAATCCGATGGATGTAGACGTCATCGAGCGGTGTACCGCTGACATACCGTTCCCAGCGTTGCCCGTTGAAGCGATAGGCCCCGACGAATCCCGCACCGCTGACGGCCCAGATGGCCCCGCGAGCGTCCTCGGCGATGCCCGTCACCGTCAACCGGGCACCGTCGATGGTGTGCTCGATGCTCTCGCCCGTTGGTCGATACTCGACGACGCCGGTGCCGGTAGCCGCCCACAGCGTGCCACTGCTGGCCACGACGAGGTCGTTGATCTGGTTCCAGAGGCCCCCGCGCTCCGAGCTGTAGTACGTCCAGCGATCCGACAGGCGGCGAAGCAGGAAGAGGCCTCGCTCGCGTCCGACCCACAGGTCGCCGTTGCGGGCGAAGCGGACGAAGATGGTGTCGGCAAACACGTCTGCACGGCGGTCGAGTGGCAGGAGCGACCATCGCCGGTCGCGGCGGACCCAGACCTCGCCCGTTTCGTAGGCGACGATGGCGCTGTTGCCTGGACCGAGGCTCAGCGACGACATCCGTGGTCGCGGCAGTTCGTCGATCCGTCGCAGGAGCGAGCCGTCGCGCCACTCCCACGCGCCTCGCAATCGCAGGGGATAGTGGACGTAGACAAGGCCGGCGTCTGGCGATTCGACGTCGGCCCCCAGTATCATCGTGTGCGCGCCGTCGGTCTCGAGCAGCAGGCGCCACGTCGTGCCCGCGAAGACGTACAGCCCTCGGTCGGCGAGCAGGACGATGCCGCCCGGGCTGCCCCAGATGTCGAAGATGCGCTGCCGGCCGATTCCGGGAGGAGCGTCGAGGGCGACGGCGCGGCCATGCTCGACGATCGCGAGGGTGTTGTCGGAGCGGTGCACGAGGTAGCGGGCGGGCGCGAATCTGGCGACGCGCATCACGCGTGGCGATGGTCCGAGCGCCGACGTCATCCGGCCCGGCGCGCCGAGCCAGAGCTGGCCTCCGGCGACGATGGCCACGTCATCGCCGACGCCGCCGATGATCTGGGCTACGCGGCTGGTGGGCGCCGCCGGGTTGGGAACGGGCACCCAGTGGAAGCCATCGAACCTGACGGCCACGCCCGCAGCGACCCCCCACATCGAGCCGTCCGAGGCCTCGTGGATCGCCGATACCCTGTTGGAGGGTAGCCCCGACGAGGTCGAGAACCTCGTCCAGCGCCACGGGTCGAGCAGGTGCTCTGGCAGGGGTTGCGCCGTGGCCCGCGTGCACGCCAGCAGCACGACGACGGCACAGCACGCACGGAGTGAGGGTTGCGGAACTCGCACGTCGACGATCTCCGGCCGCCACTACTGGTGACGCG
>JAEUQQ010000015.1 GCA_016789685.1 Acidobacteriota bacterium
GTTGGCCTTGTAGCGCACTTCCTGGCCGATCACCTTGGCCGGATCGGCGTTGGGCCTGGGCCTGAACTTCTGCACGCGGCCGTTGAACACCTCGCCGAAGTAGAGGTTGCCCTCCTGGTCGACCGTCAACTGGTGCGGCCCGTTGAACTGGCCCGACAGCGGGCCCTTGGCTCCCCATCCGTAAAGGTACGTGCCGTTGAGGTCGTACTTCAGGATGCGGTTCGTCCCGCCGTCCGCAATCCAGAGGTACTGGTCGTCGGTGATGATGTGCGCGTAGGGCAACGACCGCATCCCGGTCGTGAACATGTCGAGGAACTTGCCGTTCTCGTCGAACACCTGGATGCGATGGTGGCCGCGATCGGCGACGAACACGCGCCGGTCCTTGCTGATGGCGATGCTGTGGACGGTGTTCCACTCGTTCGGACCCGGGTTCTTCGGGTCTTTCGGCGCACTGCCCCAGTCCATCAGGAACGTGCCGTCCTTGTCGAACTTGGCCACGCGCTTGCCGCCGTAGCCGTCGCTGATGAAGAACGTGCCGTCGGGCAGCCACGCGATGTCGGTGGGCCGATCGAACAGCTTGCCGCCGTCGCGCCCGCGCTGCCCCCTGGTGCCGAGCGTCATCACGAGCTTGCCGTCGTACGTGAACTTGTGGATGACGTGCAACTGGTCGTCGAACACCCACACGTGCTTCTCGGGATCGTAGGGGCTCATCTTGATCTTGTGCGGGCCTCGGCCGCAGGGCGCCTCGAACAGCTTGTCGTGCTGCGGCCACTCCTGCACCATCTTCCCGTTCCGATCGAGCACGAAGATCACATGGTGGTAGCGCCGCTGCCAGCCGCGCTTCTCGGTGGGCTCACACGTCGCACCCAGGCCATCGTCGTTGCCGGTCGCGTTGCCGCGCGTCGGCGTGATGAGGCCGTAGGGCGTCCACGGCGCGTTGCCGTCGGGCAGGGGAAGCTCGCCGCGCATCGCCACCCAGATCCGATCAGGACTCTCGGCGTAGATGGCGCCAATCGATCCCCACGTCCAGCCGGCGTGCTTCACTCCGTCGGGCCCATCGGGCAGACCCTGCGGCCAGTTCTCGACCGGCTCGTACGGCCCGAACTCCTCCTGGCCCCCCTTTTCGACGGCTGGCGCCGCCGTGGTCGTGCCGGCCGGCGCTGGCGGGGCCGGCGCACTGCAACTCACGACCAACCCGGAGAGCGCGACGACGGCTGCGAGCGTACACCGACGGATGTGCATCGTGAGTCTCCTCTTCGGCTCTTCGACGCCGTGCGGGACTGCACGACGCACCTCGAGCCGAACGAGCCGGGCCCGCAACGCGCGCCAGGGGCGTCGCAGGACGGACGGCATCGCCTCGTGGTGATCCGCAGGAACCGGCCCGCGGCCGGCCCTTCGATCAGTGGTGTGCGAGGGAGCTTACTGGAACGGGTCGTCTCCGTGTGTCACACGATGTCTCCGGGATGTCTCCCGTCGTGGCGCGGCGATCGTGTCGGCGCAACACCGACGTCACTCACGCGCCGGCGCGCGCCGACCGCGGCAGCATCAGCTCGAGGATGCGCACGAGATCGTCGCCGAGGAACGGCTTGCGGAGGAACGCGAACCCGCGTCGTTCGCACACGCCCAGCTCCTCGGTGCCGAGGTCGAGCCCGCTGATGACGATCACCGCCAGCTCTGGCTGGCGCGCCTTGAGCGCGCTGCCGAGGGCAACGCCGTCGCCGTCGGGCAGCAGGTAGTCGAGCACGGCGGCGTCGATGCCCTCGTGCGCGAGCGCCTCGCCCTCGGCACACGTCGAGGCCTTCGACACCGTGAATCCGCGCGCCGTGAGCGCGAGCCGCATCCACTCGGTGAGGCTGTCGTTGTCGTCGACCACCAGCACGCGTCGAATGCTGTCTCCGCCTGCCGCGACCACCGGCGCACTGGCCGGTGTCGACACGAACTCGAGCGACTCGCCGCCACGCGTGCCGCGAGCGGCTGCGTGAGGAAGCGGTGGATCACGCGGCGCAGCTCACGCGCGCCGTACTCCTGGCTGGTGCCCCGCAGCTGCAGGAACTCGCGCGCGCCTGGCGCGACCTGGATCGAAAACGACCGGTCGCCGAGCCGCGTCGACACGTGTCGCTGCAGCTCGTCGATGTGGTGGGTGACGATGGTGGCGAGCGAGTCCTCGTCGAGCGGACGGTACGTGACGACCACGTCGATGCGGTTGACGAACTCCGGCGAGAAGCGGCGCCTGACCGCGCCGAGCGCGATGCTCTCGAGGCGATCGCTCACGTCGCGCGCCCCGGCCGGCTGCCTGAAGCCCATGCCGGGCCCGAGTTCACGCATCATCTCGCGCGCCCCGAGGTTGCTGGTGAGGAAGATGAGCGTCTTCGTGAAGTCGACCTCGCGGCTGTCGCCGAGGCGCATTGTCGCGCGATCGAGGATGCCGAGCAGCAGCGTCGTCAGGGCCGGGGCGGCCTTCTCGATCTCGTCGAACAGCACCAGCGACAGGTCAGACCGTGTCGATGCGGCGCCCGCGAGCCGTTCGGGCGTCAGCAGCGGCGGCGACTCGCGATGGCCCACGTACCCGGGCGGCGCGCCGATGAGCTTGGCGACCTCGTGATCCGACTGGAACTCGCCGCAGTTGATCTTGAGGACGTGCTTGTCGGTGCCGTGCAGCACTTCGGCGAGTGCCTCGACCGTGCGCGTCTTGCCCGTGCCCGTTGGCCCGAGCAGCAGGAAGATGCCCGCCGGACGCCCGTCGGGCGCGAGGCCCGCCTGGTACATCTCGATGTAGGGAACGATGAAGCGCAGTGCCGACGGCTGCCCGATGACCTTCTGCGACAGCAACTCGACCAGGTCGGCCACGTCCGTGGCCGGCGCTGGGTCGTGCGGTGAATCGGTGGACATGAGGGTCCTCCGAGATGGCGAGGGCGACTGCTCCTGATTATACGCGCCGCCTACCGCCGAGTTTCCGCAAGAATTCCGCACGATCGTCCACGCGCGGGAGTAGACTCGTGCTCCCCGTTCCAGCTCGCTCCCCCAGCACGTTGCCGTCGGGCCGTGCCAGCCGTCTCGCGTCGTCGCACGCCGGCGTTCGTCCGTCGCTCCCGTCGGAAGGAGGTGCACCACCGGCACAGACCGTTCCGTGGCCAGTCGTCTCGTCACTGCGTCGAAGGAGATCGCATCATGGCACACGAGAAGATCGAACCGAGACTCGCCGCGTACATCGACCAGGCAAAGACACGCGCCGCGTCGGCCGGGATGACGGCAGCCGCCGTCGACGACATCCCCGTCGACGTCACGATCTCGCACTACGAAGACATGCGCGCGCGCGCCGACCGCGAACGCCAGTCGGAACTCGACGCGCTCGACGAACGCACGCGCAAGAGCCAGCAGCCGCTGCTCGCGAAGCTCAAGGAACTCAAGGCCCCGAACATCCACGCGCACACGCTCACCAACGCCGTCACCACGCGGCTGACCCCGCGGCAGATCACCGCCGTCGCCGAACTCGAGCAGGTGCGGATCGTGCGCCTCGAGGCACTCGACAACGTCACCTGCATGCAGCACAGCGCGCGCGTCATCGAGGCCATCGAGGCCCGCGACGACTTCCACGCCAGCGGACGCGGCATCCGCGTCGCCATCCTCGACAGCGGGATCGATCGCAACCACCCGGCCCTGCTCGGCAAGGTGGTCGACGAGATCAGCACGAGCGGCGAGGCGGTCAACATCCCCGGCAACCACGGCACGCACGTCGCGGGCACCGTCGCCAGCAACGATGCCGTGCACCGCGGGATCGCCCCGCAGGCCGACCTGCTCAACATCAAGGTGCTCACCTCGGCGGGCGGCGGCATGCCCGCGGGCGTGATCCAGGGCCTCGAGCAGGCGGTCAGGCGTGGCGCGCTGGTCGCCAACCTGAGCCTCGGCTGGAGCGAGGTCTTCCACGGCTGGGTGTGCAACAACGCCGACTGCATCCTGTGCCAGGCCGCCGACAACGCGGTGCAGCTCGGGGTCACGGTCGTGGTCGCAGCGGGCAACGAGGCCAACGCCGGCGCGAAGCCGCCGTTTGCCATCCGTCACCCGGGCGCCGCGCGCAACGTCATCACCGTCGCCGCGGTCGACAACGCCAAGACGCTGGCGGCGTTCTCGAGCATCGGGCCGGGCAGCGGGCGCCTCAGCGCGGCCTCGCCGATCCGCCTCACCAAGCCCGATCTCGCGGCGCCCGGCGTCGGCATCGTGTCGTCGGTGCTGGGCAACGGGTTCGCGGCGTTCAACGGCACCTCGATGGCGTCGCCACACGTGGCGGGCCTCGTGGCGCTGGTGCTCGAGAAGAACCGCGCGCTGACGCCGCGCATGGTCAAGAAGCTGCTCGAAGACAGCTGCGAGCCGATCCAGTTTGCCCCCAACCAGGTCGGGTACGGGATCATCAACGCCTACTCGGCGCTGCTGCGGGCCACCGGCGCCAGCATCGGCCTGACGGCCACGACGACCACGTAGCACGATCGCACACGGCGCGTCTGACGGGGCGGCCCACCAGGGGCTGCCCCGCCCCGCGCGGGAGGTCACGCGATGAGCACCGACAAGATCCAGCCCGCCCTGGCGTCAGAAATGGCCAGGCTGCGGTCGTCTGGCGCGCTCGACGCGCGGGTGCCGGTGATCGTGTCGATCACGGGCATTGACGGCGGACGCCTCCGCGACGTCGCGTCGCTCGAGGCCGACGTCCGGCGCGTGCAGGCGCCGGCGTCGGCGCGCCTCGCCGAGCTGGGAGTGCGCGATTTCGCGCCGCTGACGCTGGCCAACGCCATCGAGGCGGCCCTGACGATCGATCAGATCGAGGCGATGGCGGCAGAGCCCTCGGTCGTCGCGATCGTCTGGAATCGCCTGGAACGCGTCACGGCGCAGTGAGT
>JAEUQQ010000049.1 GCA_016789685.1 Acidobacteriota bacterium
GAGAGGAAGAGGTCGCCCAACTCGAGTCGACCCTGGCCGACGAGACCGACGCCCGGGTGAAGGAGGCATTCGACTCTGCGCGCGCGGCACTGCGTGGCGGCGCCACCGATGTCACGATCATCTCGCTCGAGACGTTCGACGAGATGCCAGTGCTGCGCACAACGCAGGGGCTCGAGGAGTTCGACGAAGCCAGGCGTGAGGGAGTGCGGTTCCTCACGCGCCTCGGGCCGAAACGGTTCCACGGCACGACCCGCCTTGAGGCCATCGAGTTGCGCAAGGTGCTCGCCGTGTTCGACGAGTCTGGCCGGTTCAACCCGCAGTACGACGACCTGGTCGTCGAGTCGATCGACGCCGACGCCTGCATTCTTGCCATCGGGCAGCGCACCGACCTCTCGTTCCTGACGGTCGATGACGGCGTCGCGCTCACCCCGGGCGGCATCGTCAAGGTCGACCGTGAGACGCTCGCGACGTCGGCCCCGGGCATCTACGCCGGCGGCGACGTGGCGTTCGGGCCCCGCAACCTGATCGAAGCCGTGGCCAACGGCAAGCGCGCCGCGCGATCGATCCACGAGTACCTGTCGCCGGCGTCGGCACGGCTCGAGTCGGTGATCGACATCGAGCACCTGCCGACCTCTCGATATCGGATGATCGCCGGCTTCGAGGTTCTCGATCGCGCGTCGCCGCCGACGCTCGACGTCGGCCGTCGCACGGGCATCGCCGAGGTCGAGACCGGCTATCCCGCCGCCGAGGCCCGCCGACAGGCCGCGCGCTGCCTCGTATGCCACGTCCAGACGATCTACGACCCCGAGGCGTGCGTCCTCTGCAATCGCTGCGTGGATGTCTGTCCCGAGTACTGCCTCGCCATCGTGCCGTTCGACGAGCTCGACCTCGACGTGGCGACGCGGGCGGAACTCGACGCGCGTGCCGGCGCCTCGGGCCTGCCGCTCTCGGCGATGGTGAAAGACGACGACCGGTGCATCCGGTGTGGGTTGTGTGCGATTCGTTGCCCCACCGACGCGATGACGATGGAGCGCTTCACGATCTCGGAACAGTTCGTCGCGGGCGCCAGCCACGACGCGGCACGCAGTGAGGGACGCCATGAGTGACCACGGACACGACGTTTCCAAGGACTCGCCAAGTGGCGTGTCGCCGCAGGACGGCGGGGCCCGCCGCCAGTTCCTCATCAGGCTCGGCATCGGCGCCGGCGGCGTGGCGATCGGCGCCCAGTCGGTGGCCTCGCTGCGGTCGTTGGTGCCGAATGTCTCGTACGACGCGCCGACGACCGTGAAGCTCGGGAACCCGGTCGACTTCCCCGACGGTCTCAAGTTCCTGCCCGACGAACGGCTGTTCGTCTTCCGTACGGGCAAGACCTTCCATGCGATTTCCGCGGTGTGCACGCACCTCGGCTGCACCGTCCGCGCCGAGGCTCTGTCGCAGGTGCAGGAAACGCAGGTGGGTGGCCAGGCCATGCGGCTCACGCATCGTTTCAACTGCCCGTGTCACGGCTCCCGCTACAACGGCGACGGCACGACGATTTCTGGTCCCGCACCGAAGGCCCTGGCCTGGTACCACCTCTCGGTTGCGACCGACGACGGCCAACTCGTCGTCGACCTCGCGCACGAAGTGGAACACGACTTCCGCCTGACGATCGCCTGAGGAGGCCCACTGTGAAGCTGCCGTTCATTCACCGGGCACCCGACGAGGCATCGGCGCCCGGCGTCCACCCGACGCCGTTCTGGAGCCTGCGGCCGCGCACCGACCGCGAGTCGGGCGACGCCGTTGTCTCGAACTTCATGCTGCACTGGTTCCCGGCGAAGGTGTACAAGCCGTCGCTCGACTGGAACTACTCCTTCTGGCTCGGCACGATGTCGGCGGCGCTGTTCCTGCTGCTGATCGTGTCGGGACTGCCGCTCCTCTTCCTCTACGTTCCATCGGTCGAGCGCGCCTACCAGTCGGTGAAGGACATCGAGTACGTCGTGACCTTCGGGTGGTGGATCCGCGCCGTGCACCGCATCGGCGCCCACCTCATGGTCGTCGCCGTGGTGCTGCACCTCGTGCGCGTGTTCCTGACCGGCGCCTACAAGAACGGCGTCGGCGCCGGGCAGCAGCGCGAGTGGAACTGGGTCATCGGCGTCGTCATGCTGCTGCTGACCCTCTTCCTGTCGTTCACGGGCTACCTGCTGCCCTGGGACCAGTTGGCCTACTGGGCGGTGACCGTCGGGACGAACATCGCCTCGTCCGTGCCGTTCGTCGGCCCCGAGGTGCGCGAGTTGATGATCGGTGGCCGCACGATCGAGCAGGCCACCCTGATCCGCTTCTACGTCCTGCACTGCATCATGCTGCCCGGCGCGCTGGGCGTGCTGTTCGCGTACCACATGTGGCGCGTGCGCAAGGACGGCGGCCTCGCGCGGGCCGACCGCGCGGCGGTGCTTCCCGCGGCCCGAACGACCGCGCCCGTCGCCTCGAAGACCTACACGCTGCTCGGCGTCGCGCGCGGCACGGCCCCGACGGTTCGGACGTCGAGCCTCGACGCGCCCGACCTGACCGTGAACGCCGTCCCCGACCTCGCACGCCGCGCGATGATCGTCGTGCTCGCGACGTTCGCCATCGTCAGCCTCATGGCGAGCGGCATCCCGTCGCCGCTCGAGGAACCCGCCAATGCGCTCGTGACGCCGAACCCGGCGAAGGCGCCGTGGTACTTCCTGTGGCTGCAGGAGATCGTCACCGACACCACGATCCGCATCGGCTCGTTCACGATCAACGGTGCATTCATCGGTGGCGTCGTGCTTCCCGGCCTGCTTCTCACCGTCATGACCGCGTGGCCGTGGCTCGATCGCAGCCCCGCGTCGGCCGCGGGGCGATGGTTCCCGAGCGATCGTCGCCGCCAGAATCAGGTGTTCCTGCTGATCGTGATCGTGGTGCTCGTCTTCACGGTGATCGGCATGTTCCTGCGCGGCCCGTACTGGAATCTCTACTGGCCGTGGGAATCGTGGCCAGACATCCCGGGACGCATCTGAGGACCCTGCGATGGAAAAGCGGACGTCATCTCCCTATCCGTCGATCGACCGCCCCGTGCTGGCGGCGATCGGCGTCGTCCTCGTCGGCGCCACGGCGTTCTTCGCCTACAGCGACCGTCAGCACGACTACAAGTGGTACCAGGCCGAGTTCCGCTCGCAGGTCGCGGAGAAGTTCGGCGACGAGAAGGCGGCGGGCGTACGGGCGGGCGTCCAGCAGGTGTGGATTCCCGGCTTGCAGCGCGCCGATCGCTGCACGACCTGTCACCAGGCCGTGGCGTGGAAGGGCTTCGAGGACGCTGAGGAGCCCCTCCGGACGCATCCGCCCGAGATCCTGAAGGCCCATCCGCCAGAACGCTTCGGCTGCACGTCCTGCCATGGCGGACAGGGCTGGGCGATCGACACGGCGGCAGCTCACGGCGAGGTCGCGCACTGGGAAGAGCCGCTCCTCAGCGCCTCGCTCGGCGACGCCTACACGATGGGCACGAACAAGGGCGCGTTGATCCAGATGAACTGCAACGTGTGCCACCGGTACGAGCGCGAGACGCCAGGGGCCGGGATGATCAACCGCGCCAAGGCGCTCGTCGAGGAGAAGGGCTGCCGCGCGTGCCACGTCATCAACGGGCGTGGCGGCACCATCGGCCCAGACCTCACCGCAGTTGGCGAGAAGGCGCCCGAGCAGTACGACTACGGCCGACTCTCGGGCCAGCAGACCGCGTTCGCGTGGCACGTCGCGCACCTCAAGGACCCGCGCGCGCTCGTGCAGGACTCGGTGATGCCGAACTTCCACCTCTCCACGACCGATGCCCAGGCGCTTTCGATGCTGGTGCTCTCATGGCGGCCGGCGCGCATGAGTGCCGACTTCATCGCCGGTGTGCCGCGCGCCGACGTCCAGACCGCCGAGCAGAAGCGGGCCGAGGACGAGATGAAGACCGGCCCCGGCGCGTGGTTCGTGCAGACCGGGTGCTTCGTGTGCCACTCGATCGCGGCGCTCGGCGTGAAGAGCCCGGCGCAGATTGGTCCCGACCTCTCGACGGCGGTCGACGACACGCAGAAGCGATTCGGGATGACGGTCGACGATTTCATCATGAATCCCACCGGCACGATGTCGGTGGTCCTTACGCGCCAGATTGTCCTCGACACGGAACAGCGCAAGGTCGCGATCCAGAAACTGCGCGAGGCGTTCGCCGAGCACCAGAAGCAGCAGGCCGCCGGCGCGGCGGGCCCTGCGGTCGTCAGTCACCAACCGGGTTCGTGACGTTCACGCCGCGGCACCGGCGCCAACCCGTTGACGGGCGCGCGTGGGCCGATGGACATCGTGGCAAGCGCCTCCGGCCGACTCGCCACATCACCAACGTTGTCAGGCCAGGGCCTCATCGAGGAGGAAATACATGAACGGAACACGCGTGCGCACAGCCATCTGGGCCGTCGTGGGGGTTGCAGTGCTCGCCGTCACCGTCAATCGCTGTGCGCCGAGCGCGCCGAAAGGCCGACAGGAGCGTGCCGGGGCGACATCGGACGTCGCCGTCGCGGCGCAGAAGACCTACGTCGCCCCCGGCGACCTCGACGAGTACTACTTCTTCGCCTCGGGCGGTCACTCGGGGCAGGTGTACGTCTACGGCGTGCCGTCGATGCGGCACCTCTCGACGATTCCCGTGTTCACGCCGTACCCCGCGACGGGCTACGGCTTCGACGACGAGAGCAAGAAGATGCTCGGCGACCTGACGTGGGGTGACGCACACCATCCGGCGTTGTCGGAGACCAAGGGCGACTACGACGGCCGCTGGCTGTTCATCAATGAGATGAACGGGCGCGTGGCCCGGATCGACCTGCGCGACTTCAAGACCAAGCAGATCTTCGGCCCTGTCCCGAACGTCTCCGGCAACCACGGTTCGGCCTTCGTCACGCCGAACACCGAGTACTCGATCATGGCCTCGCGCTTCTCGATCCCGCTGCCGAAGGGCACGGCAGTCGAGGTCGGGAAGTATGCGACCGAGTACAAAGGCGTGGTGTCGGGCATCAGGATCGACCCGACCTCAGGCGAGATGTCGTATGGCTGGCAGGTGTTGATGCCGCCGTTCGACTACGACCTCGGCGACGCCGGCAAGCTCGCGTCGGATGGCTACGTGTTCTTCACCGCCTACAACGCCGAGCGTGCTACCGGCAAGCTCGAGGTCACGGCCTCGCAGAAGGACCGCGACTACATCGCGGTCGTCGACTGGCGCCTCGCGCAGAAGGCCACCGACGAAGGCAAGGGCGACATGATCGGCGGCGTGAAGGTCCTCGATCCGAAGAAGGTGCCCGGCGTCGTCTACCTGATGCCGATGGGCAAGTCGCCGCATGGCGTCGACGTGTCGCCGGATGGCAAGTACATCATCGGCTCCGGCAAGCTGCAGGGCGTCACCGTCGCGTTCAACTGGGAGAAGGTCCAGACCGCGATCCGGAACAAGGACTTCTCGGGCGAGGAAGACGGCATCCCGGTGCTGAAATACGAATCGATCAAGGACGCCGAGATCCCTGTCGGCCTCGGCCCGCTGCACACCCAGTTCGGCCCGGACGGCTGGGCGTACACGTCGCTCTTCGTCGACAGCGCCATCGCGAAGTGGAAGCTCGGCACCTGGGAAGTCGTCGACAAGGTCCCGATGTCGTACTCGATCGGGCACCTGTCGTCGGCCGAAGGCGACACCGTCAGCCCAGACGGGAAGTACCTGGTCGGCCTCAACAAGCTGTCGCACGGCCGGCATCTCTCGGTTGGCCCGTCGCAGCCGGAATCGTCGCAACTCGTCGACATCTCGGACGAGAAGATGAAGCTGCTCTACGACGCGTTCACCGAGCCCGAACCGCACTATGCCCAGATGATCAAGGCCGACAAGATCAAGACGATCGAAGTCTACCCGCAGGCCGAGAACAAGCACCCGCTCGCCATCTGGGACGTGAAGGACGCCGGCGTGACGCGCAACGGCAACAAGGTGCTGGTGAAGATGGTGGCCGTCCGGTCGACGCTCACGCCCACCGACTTCGAACTCAAGGACGGCGACGAGGTCACGGTGGCAATCACGAACATCGAGCAGACCACTGACGAACTGCACGGGTTCGGCCTGCTCGACTACAACATCAACATCGTCGTCGATCCCGGCGAGACCAAGACGGTGACCTTCAAGGCCAACAAGAAGGGCGTCTACCCGTACTACTGCACGAACTTCTGCTCGGCCCTCCACCAGGAGATGCAGGGCTACATGATCGTCCGGTAACGAAGGCCGACGCGACGGACGTCCGGCCACGGGCCGGGCGTCCGCCACGCGCGGAGGTCATCCATGCACGCGTTCTTCGTCCGTTTCAACCGGCGCCTCACCGCCCCGCTCGACCTCTGGCCACGCCTCTGCCTCGTGGTCGCGGCCCTGCTCCTCGCGGCGATCTACTTCTTTCCCCTGTGGAACATGACGATGTTCGCGCCGCAGTACCCCGAGGGCCTGCAGCTCGACATCTTCAGCTACTCGCTCGTGGGTGGCAACGGCGGGCAGGACCTGAAGGAGATCAACCTGCTCAACCACTACATCGGGATGCGTGATCTCGCCGTCGAGGAGTTCACCGAGTTCAAGTGGCTACCGTTCGTGGTCGGCATCATCGGCCTCCTGTACCTGCGGGCATCGGTGATCGGCACGCTGGGCAGCCTGCTCGATGTGTTCGTCGTGAACCTGTACTTCTCGCTGTTCTCGCTCTGGTCGTTCGGCTTCAAGCTCTATTCGTACGGACACACGCTTGCCCCGACCGCCTCGGTCAAGGTCGAGCCGTTCATGCCCCCGATGTTCGGCTACAAGCAGCTCGCGAACTTCGAGGTGTACTCGTACCCGGCCCTCGCGTCATATGCGATGGGCCTGTCCACGCTGCTCGTCACGGTCGCACTCGTGGCGACGTGGCGGCGGACGCGTCGCGACGACACGACGACGGCCTCATGACGGCCCTCGTCGCCGCCTCGCTCGTCGCCGTGGTGCTCACGACGCCACTGGCGGCATGGGCCCAGGCGGAGCACGCGGTGACGCCTGGTCAGCTCGAGGGGCGCCCGGCCCTCGAGGGAACTTCGCCACTGCAGGCTCGGGTCGACGCCGCGGCGCCGGGGGCGCGCCTCGAGGTCGCTGCCGGCACGTACGTCGGAGATCTGTATATCGATCGCCCGGTGACCCTGGTCGGCATCGGTCGTCCGCGTCTCGTCGGCTCCGGCGGCGGCAGTGTCGTCCGCGTGCGCGCCGATCACGTGACCATCGAGGGGTTCGACATCGACGGACAACGCGGCGGCGATCTCGGACGCGACTCATCGGGCGTCCACGTCGCCGCGAAGTGGGTCACCATCCGCGATGTCTCGGTCGTTGAGAGCCTCTTTGGGATCTACCTCCGCGAAGCCGACGGCGCGGTCGTCGAGCGCTGCCGGATCCGTGGCATCGCCGGCCGCGATCCCGGCGAGAAGGGCTCGGGCATCCACGCGTACAACACGGTGGCCTTCCGCTTCGACGACAACGAGATCGACGATGTACGCGACGGGCTGCTGCTGCAGAACGCGTCGCGCGGGCGCATCTCGCGCAATCGCGTCAGCGACGTGCGCTACGGCCTGCACTACATGTTCTCGGACGACAACATCTTCGAAGGCAACACCTTCGAGCGCGGCGCAGCGGGTTCCGCGATCATGTACTCCGAGCGCATCCAGTTCAGGCGCAACCGCTTCCTCCGCAACCGCGGCTTCGCATCGGTCGGCCTGCTGCTTCAGCAATGTGACGATGTGCTGGCCGAAGACAACCTGATTGCCGACAACGCACGCGGCGTGTTCCTCGAGGGCACCCATCGCGTCACCTTCCGCCGCAACGTCGTCGCCGGCTCCGACGCGGCGCTCGTGATGTTCGACTCCGCAATGGAGACCCGCATAGAGGGCAACCTCTTCATCGGCAACCTGTCGCCGCTCAACATGGTGGGCAAGCGGTCGGACGCGTTCGTCAGCGGAAACTACTGGTCAGAGAACGTGGAACCGGATCTCGACGGCGACGGCATCAGCGACCGGCCCTACCGCCTGTCGAGCGTGTTCGATCACTTCCGCGGCAACCTCACGGCCGCGGACCTGATGGCCGACGGGTTCGCGGGGGCCGCACTCGGTGCCGCGGAGACCGCGTTTCCCATCCTGGACCCCGCGCCAATGGTGGATCAGGCACCGCTCGCCAGGGCGCCGCGGCTCGACCACGTGCCCGCCGCCAATCCCACCAGCCGGGCGAACAGACTGACCGTGCTCGCCAGTGCAGCCGTGTCGGTGGGTGCGGCGGTCGTCCTCGTCGGCGGTCGCCGTGCGCGGAGGCTGCCATGATTGCCTTCGAGGCGCTTACCAAGCGGTACGGTGCACACGTGGCCGTCGACGGGCTCACGTGCCGCATCGAGCCGGGTACCGTGGTCGCGCTCCTTGGTCCGAACGGCTCTGGCAAGACGACCTCGCTCAAGGCGGCCGCCGGACTCGTCTGCCCGACCGCTGGCCGCGTGCTGTTGGGCGATCCCGGTGTCGTCGCCACCGACCCGCGGGCCCGCCTCGCCGTCTCGTTCCTGCCACAGAAGGTCTCGTTCCCCGACTCGCTGACCGGGCTGGAGGTGGCTGCCTTCTACGGCTCGCTGCGTGGCGCCCAGGCAGGCCGCGTGAACGACGTGCTCGCATTTGCCTCGCTCAACGGGGCGAGCCGGAGGCCCGTGAGCACCTACTCCGGCGGCATGGTCCAGCGTCTCGGCCTCGCGGTGGCGATGCTGCCCGAGGCGCCAGCCATCCTGCTCGACGAGCCCACGGCGGCGCTCGATCCCGACGGCCTCGACGCGTTCTACCGGCTCGTGGACGACCACCAGCAGAGGGGTCGCACCGTGCTGTTCACGTCACACCAGCTTGGCGATGCGGAGCGGCTCGCCGATCGCGTGGTCGTGCTGGTGGCCGGGCGGCTCGTGGCATCACTCTCGAAGGAGGCGCTCACGCAGGAGCTCGCCGATCGCGGCGTGATGCGCGTCAGGGTGGAGCACCCGCCCGTCGACCTGATCGAGCGTGTGCACGAGTGTGCGCCCCAGGCGGCGTGGCGCGGCGACGAGTTGATCGTGCCAGGTCCTGCGACGCGTCGCGCGATGGTCGTCGCGCAGATCCAGGCCGCCGGA
>JAEUQQ010000065.1 GCA_016789685.1 Acidobacteriota bacterium
TGTCGCCAACGGCTGGTCGAGCATCGCTCCGCTCGAACGCAGCGACCTGCGCGCCGTGGTGTTCCACGAGTTGCTCGGCTTCAACGTCGATCCCGCCTTCGACCTCGTCGCCGCCGCGCGAGAGCGCGCGCTCGGAGCGACGGGCGAGCGTGTGTCGGTCACCCTGGCCGCGCACGCCCCGTATTCGACGTCGCCCGCACTGTTGCGGGAAATTGCGGTGGCCGTGCAGGACCTGACCCCCTGCGTGATGAGCATGCACGTGGCCGAGTCGGCCGACGAGACCGAGTTCATCGCGACCGGTGGTGGCGCGTGGCGCACGATGCTCGACACTCTCGGGCGGTGGACGCCGGCGTGGCAGCCTCCAGGCGCGTCACCCGTCGCGTATCTCGGTCAACTCGGCGTGCTGGGCCGCGACACGCTCGTCGTGCACGCCACGCAGTGCACCGACGCCGATCTCGCGATGCTCGCACGGGCGGGCGCGGCGGTCGTCACGTGCCCGCGCAGCAACGTGTGGGTGGGTGCCGGCGTCCCACCGGTAGCCGCGATGGTTGCGGCCGGCGTGCGGCTGGCTGTCGGCACCGACAGCCTGGCGAGCAACGACGACCTCAACGTGTTCGGCGAGTTGCGCGCGTTGCGTGACCTCGCGCCCGAGGTGCCGGCGCGCCGCTGGCTCGAGGCCGCGACCATCGACGGCGCGCGCGCGCTGCGGCAGGATCGCGACTACGGGTCGCTCGAACCCGGCAAGCGCGCCGACCTGTTGCGTGTCGCGCTCGACGGACCAGCGTCCACCGTGCCGGCGGTCGAGGACGAACTCGTTTCGGGAGTGACTCCCGCACGACTGGAGTGGGTGCGATGACGACACTGGCCGAGCGCGTGGTGACGTGGGCCTCGTTCGTCCGGTTCAGCCACTCGGTGTTCGCGCTGCCCTTCGCGCTCGTGGGCGCGTTGCTCGCGACGCGCGAGGTGTCGTTCTCGTGGACGCGCGTGGCGTGGATCGTGGGTGCGATGGTGACCGCGCGTTCGGCGGCGATGGGCTTCAACCGGCTTGTCGATGCCCGGTGGGATGCCCTCAATCCGCGCACGGCACTGCGTGAGATTCCGCGCGGCGCGATGTCGCAGGCCGAGGCCCTCGCGTTCGTCGCGGTGTCGTCGCTCCTCTTCATCGCGTGTGCGGTGATGCTCGGGCCCGTCACGGGCTGGCTGTCGCCGGTGGCCCTGGGCATCGTGTTCTGGTACTCGCTGGCCAAGCGCTACACCGACTACACGCAGCTGTTCCTGGGCCTGGCGATGGCCGTCGCGCCGGTGGGCGGCTGGATGGCCGCTGGGGGTGGATGGAGCCCGATCCCGGCCTGGCTCGGGGTGGCGATTGCCGCGTGGGTGGGCGGCTTCGACGTGCTCTATGCGTGCCAGGATCTCGCCTTCGATCGTGCGCAGGGGTTGCGATCGATTCCCGTGCGCTTCGGCGTGCGCGCGTCGCTGCTGATCTCGCGCCTGATGCACGTCGTCACCGTCGCGTGCCTGTGGATGCTGGGCGTGCAGGCGGGGCTGGGCACGACGTACTTCGCCGGCGTGGCCGGCGTGGCCGTCCTGCTCGTGTACGAACAGTCGCTCGTGTCGGCCGACGACCTGTCGCAGGTCAAGAAGGCGTTCGACCTCAACGGGTTCGTCGGCATCCTCTACCTCGTCACCACCGGAGCCGCGCTCTATGTCGGTCGATAGCACGAGACGCCGCAACATTGCAGTCGCGGTCACCGGGGCCAGCGGCGCGATCTACGCGGCGCGCACCATCGCGGCCTTCCTCGCCGAGGGGTGTGAGCTCGACGTCGTCGTGTCGGAGTTCGGCCGCCGGTTGTTGCGCGAGGAACTCGGTGACGGTGCCGCGATCGAGCGCCTGCACGACTTCCTGGCCGAGCGTTATGGCGAGGAGGTGCGGCGCGGCGTGCTGACGCTGCACAGCAATCGCGACCAGGGCGCGAAGATCGCGAGCGGCAGCCAGCGCTGCGAGGGCATGGTCATCGTGCCGTGCTCGATGAAGACCCTGGCGGGCGTCGCGCACGGCCTGTCGCGCAGCCTCACCGAGCGGGCGGCCGACGTGATGCTCAAGGAACGACGACGGCTGGTCATCGTGCCGCGCGAAACGCCGATGAGCCTCATGCAGCTGCGCAACATGGTGTCGTGTGCCGAGGCCGGCGCGATGATCCTGCCCGCCATGCCGGCCTTCTACCACATGCCGACGACCATCGATCACCTGGCCGACTTCGTCGCGGGAAAGATCCTGGCCGCCTTCGGCGTCGAGCACGCGCTGTATCCCCGCTGGAAGGACAACTGATGGCGTCGGCTGACACGCGGTCGGCGGCTGCGGCCGCCGGTCCCGACAAGTCGCCCAGGAAGATCGCGGGCATGTTCGACGCCATCGCGCGTCGCTACGACCTGCTCAATCACCTGCTGAGCGGTGGGCTCGACCTCTACTGGCGTGCGCGCGCCGTCCGCGAACTGCGTTTCACCGGGCGCGAGGTCCTGCTCGACGTGTGCACCGGGACGTGTGACGTGATGCTGACCGCGCTCAAGCGCCGCGAGGCCGGGCCGCGCTATGCCGTCGGCCTCGACTTCGCCGATGCGATGTTGCGCGTGGGGCAGCGGAAGGTCGCCGAGCGGGGCGTCGGGGCGGTGGCGCCCCTGCTGCGCGGCGACGCGATGTTCCTGCCGGTGGCCACAGGGGCCGCCGATGCCGCCACCATTGCGTTCGGCATCCGGAACGTCTATGACCCACACGCCGCGCTCGTCGATCTGCATCGCGCCCTGCGGCCGGGGGGGCGCCTGGCCATCCTCGAGTTCGCGATGCCGACGGCCCCGTGGCTTCGGGCACTCTACGGGTGGTATTTCCGCGCGATTCTGCCGAAAATCGGGCGGATGCTCTCGAAACACCACGACGCCTACACGTACCTGCCCGAGTCGGTCGGCACCTTCTACCGGCCCGACGAGTTTGGCGCGATGCTCACGCGGGCGGGCTTTTCTGGCGTGCGGGCCGTCCCTCTGACCTTCGGCGTCGTCTATCTCTACGTTGCGCAAGCCTGAGCGCACCCCGGGGCGAGGCGACCCCGGTTGTTATAATCGCAGACTGGTCTGGTGCGCGCGTTGCTGAGTGATCCTGGGTCGATGTCGCCCGCCGGGGCGGCTGATGAGTTCGTGCCCCGTGCCGGAGCGACCGGCGCCGGGCAGGCCGCCACCACGCGCCCCCGACGCGACGGTGCGCCCGACGTGTGTCCACCCGGCGAGGCGGGCTAGATGTTCCTGGAGTTCGAGGACTACCGCCCCGATACCCCGCATCTCGAGCGGGCGATCTCGTTGCGCGAGGGCATCATGCTCTCGATCATCGGGCACCTGCTGATCGCCCTGATGTTCGCGTATGCGCCGCGCATCCCGTTCCTGGCGCAGTTGCTCCAGCCCTCACCCGAGGACGTCGCGGCCCGCCAGGCCGAACTCGAGCGCATGCGCGAACAGCAGCAGGCCCCACGGTTCGTCTTCGTGCAGCCCAAGGTCGAGATGCCGGCCCAGACCCCCGAGCGGGCCGAGGCGTCTGACCGCGACCGCGTGGCGCGCTCGATCGAGCGTGCACCGAATCCCGACAACCCCCTCCCGTTCTCGCGCGGCAACAGCACCGACCGGATCGACGCGGATCGGGAACCGGCCGAGAAGCCCCGCGGACAGGGACCGGCGCCCGAGCCGTCAGAAGACCGCACCGCCAACACGGGCGGCGAGGCCGACAGCGCCGCGTCGGCGTTCCTGACCGAGCGCGGGCGCCCGAGTGTCTCGACGACCACGCCAGGCGCGACCCGCGGCGCGCCGCCGGGCGGGTCGCTGGGCAAGGCCCTGCAGAACCTGCAGAAGTACGTCGACGACCAGCGGTTCAACAACCCGTCGGGTGGGGGCGGCGCCTTCGGGCCGGCCATCCAGTTCGATACCAAGGGCGTCGAGTTCGGGCCCTGGATCAGGCGTTTCGTGGCGCAGGTCAAGCGCAACTGGTTCATTCCGTATGCGGCGATGTCGTTTCGCGGGCATGTCGTGGTGACGTTCAACGTGCACCGCGATGGTCGCATCACTGATGTCACCGTGGCGGGGCCCTCGTCGGTCGAGGCGTTCAACTCGGCCGCGTTCAACGCGATTCTCGGGTCGAACCCGACGACACCCCTGC
>JAEUQQ010000074.1 GCA_016789685.1 Acidobacteriota bacterium
CTGGCCCCGGGGTCAGGTCTTGAGAAATGCTGCAATGAAAGATGTGACCCCGCCGAGAGGGAGGAACGATGCTCCACGGGGATGTGCTGGGGGAACGGGCGCGGTTGACGCCGGGGAAGGTGGCGCTGGTCGAGGTCGCAACCGGCGCACGCTACACCTACGCGCAGCTCGACCGACGCGCCACGCGCGTCGCCCGATGGCTGCGCGACGGACTCGGCCTGCAACGCGGCGACCGCTTCGGCCTCCTCGCCCACAACCGTGTCGAGTTCCTCGACCTCTACTTCGCCGCCGCCAAGAGCGGCTGCGTCATCGTGCCTCTCGGCACGCGCCTCACCCCCCGCGAACTCGAACACATCGTCCGCGACAGCGGCCTGCGGGTGCTGATCTACGCCGACGCGTTCACCGACACCGTCACGGCGCTGCGCGACCTCGTCACGATCGAACGCGCCGTCGCGCTCGACGCGCCGGCGGCTCCGGGCGACGCGTCGTACGCCGCCCTGCTCAGCGCCGTCGCCGACACGCCCGGCTGGACGCGCGAACGCTGCTCGGGCGAAGACATCTACGCCCTGCTCTACACGAGCGGCACCACCGGACGCCCCAAGGGCGTGATGGTCCCGCACCGCATGGTGGCGTGGAACGGCTACAACACCGCCGCCAGCTGGCAGCTCGAGGCCAGCGACGTCTCGCCCATCTTCACGCCCCTCTACCACGCCGGCGCCCTCGGGGCCTTCCTGCTCCCCATCATCACGATCGGCGGCACGATCGTGCTCCACGCCGGCTTCGCCCTCGACGAGGTCTGGCGTGTCCTGGTCGAGGAACGCTGCACGGTCGTGCTCGGCGTGCCCACGATCTGGAAGCTCCTGCTGGAAGCGCCCCAGTTCGCCACCGCCGATCTCTCGCACGTGCGCTGGTTCATCAGCGGCGGCGCGCCGCTGCCCGAGTACATCGCCGAGGCCTTCCAGCGCCGCGGCGTCACGTTCAAGCAGGGCTACGGCCTCACCGAGGTCGGCGTCAACTGCTTCTCGATGACCGTCGAGGAGTCGATCCGCAAGCGCGGCTCGATCGGCAAGCCGCTGATGCAGACCGAGGCAAAGCTCATCGACGAGGCCGGCACCACGGTGCCCTGCGGCGACATCGGCGAACTGTGCATGCGCGGCCCGCACGTGAGCCTCGGCTACTGGAACAACCCCGAGGCGACGGCCGCCGCCCTCGACGCCGATGGCTGGTTCCACACGGGCGATCTCGCCCGCCAGGACGATGAGGGCTTCTTCTACATCGCGGGACGCCGCAAGGACATGTTCATCAGCGGCGGCGTCAACGTCTACCCGGCCGAGATCGAGGGCGAACTGCTGCTCCACGCGGCGATTGCCGACGCGGCGGTCGTTGGTGTGCCCCACGCCACCTGGGGCGAGGTCGGTGTCGCCTTCGTGGTGGTGCGTCCGGGACACGCGCTCGATGCCGCCGGCGTGACGTCGCACCTCGAACCGCGGCTCGCGCGCTACAAGCTGCCGAAAGACGTCGTGTTCGTCGACGCGCTGCCGCGCACCGCCTACGGCAAGGTGCAGAAGCACGTCCTCACCGCCCAGTATGGAAAGGATGGCAGCGCCTCGTGACGCCATCGACGACAACGCCCGGCGTGCTCGGCCACCTCGTCGACGGCGACGGCCCGCCGTGCCTCCTGCTCAACGGCGGGCTCATGAGCATTCGCGCATGGGACGCGGTGGCCATCCCCCTCGCCACGCGGTTCCGCGTCGTGCGCTGCGACCTCCGCGGACAACTCCTGTCGCCGGGCGCCGCGCCGGCATCGATCGAGGCGCACGCCGACGAGGTCGTGCGGCTGCTCGATGCGCTCGCCCTCGACCGCGTCCACGTCGCCGGCACGTCGATGGGCGCCTTCGTCGCGGTCGTACTCGCAGCGCGGCACCCGGATCGCGCCAGGTCGGTCGTCGCCATGACGGCCGCGGAGTGCATCACCGACGATGCGTGGGAGGCCGCCACCGTGGTCATCGCGGCCGCACGCGCCGCGGCCGCTGGTGGGGACGGCGGCAGGGTGCTCGATCTGCTGGGCCCCGCGACATTCTCGGATGCCTTCTACGAGCGCTTCGCGGCCCAGATGGCGCAGCGCCGCGCCGTCATCGCCTCGCTGCCGGGCTGGTGGTTCGAGGCGGTGGCCGCCATGCTCACCTCGCTGCGCGGCCTCGATCTTCGCCCGCACGCGGCCCGGATCACCTGCCCGGCGCTCGTCATCGGCGCCGCGCTCGACCGCACGTTCCCCATCGCGCACAGCGAACGGCTGTGCGCAGCGTTTCCGCACGCCCGTCTCGACATCGTCCCCAACGCTCCGCACGGCATGGTCGTCGAGCACCCGGCCGAGGTCGTGGCGCGGCTGGGCGAGTTCTGGTCAACAATCGAGGACGCTCGTTAGGCACTTCATCTCAAGGCGCGGGCATCCCCGATGCCGCGCGACAGGGACGTCATGACACCCATCTACATCGCCGCCTATCACCAGTCACCCTTCGGCAAGCTCGGTGACCTCTCGGTTCCCGACATCGTCGCGCGCGCCGTGTCGAGCGTCTGCGACGAGGCCAGGGTGGATCCGTCGCTCATCGACGTCGGCGCGATCGCCGCCGCCTGCAACTTCACGCTCAACCGCCAGGGCCTGCTGGCAGGCCTGATGGCCATGGTCCCGGGACTCGCGGGTAAGCCGATGGAGGCCGTCGAGAACGCGTGCGCGTCGGGCGGCCAGGCCGTCCTGTCGGTCGTCAACAAGCTGCTGGCCGGCGACGGCGAGGTCGGCATCGCCGTGGGCTACGAGAAGATGCGCGACGCGGCGGGCAAGGCCGACGGGAAGCTGGTCGGCGAAGTGCTCGGCTACTTCTCGCATCCCGACGAGCGCGAAGGCAAGGTGTTCGTCTTCCCCCACCTCTTCGCCGAGGTGATGGCCGCCTACATCGCCGAACACGGCGCCACGGCGCGCGACCTCGCGTCGATCGCGGTCACCGAATACGCCAACGCGAAGCACAATCCGTTTGCGCAGATGCGCAACGTCGACCTCACGCTCGACGTCGCCGAGAAGCTCGAGGGCATCAACCGCTGCATCGTCGAGGGGCTGCCGCTCAAGACGTACGACTGCTCGCAGATCACCGATGGCTATGCCTCGATGATCCTCGCCACCGAGGCGGGCCTCGCAAAGCTCGGCATCGAGAAGTCGGCCTGCGTGAAGTTCGCCGGATGGGGCCAGGCAACCGATCCGCTCCTGAAGGCCAATCGCGATGTGCTCAGGCCGGCCGGCGCCTATCGCGCGATGGCCAGGGCCTACGAACGCGCGGGCGTCACCGCCGCGGATGTCAACATCGCCGAGGTGCACGACTGCTTCACGGTCATGGGCGCGATCGGCACCGAGGTGATCGGGAAGGCCGCCGTCGGCCAGGGCGCGAAGTACTGGGTCGACGGCAAGGCCGCGGTGGATGGCGAGTGCGCGATCAACTCGTC
>JAEUQQ010000122.1 GCA_016789685.1 Acidobacteriota bacterium
GCTCACGCTCGATCCGGCGACGCCCGGCACGGCGGTGATCGCTGCCGAGGGCCGCGGCGCGGTCAGCCTCGCCCTCGACACGGGCGCGGGGCTGCTGGTGGAGTTCGATCCGGCGGGGCTGACGCTCACGCCGGTGTCGAACACAGCGCCATGGCTGGCCGACGACAATCCCGCGCCGCCCCCACTCTCGGCATGGGCGCGCGAGCGTGGCGACGAGTGGCTGGCAACGCGTCTCGACGACCTTCTGCGCCTGCCGTCACTCTGGAACAGGACGCTGGCGCTGGGACTCTTCATCCAACTCCGCGAGCCGTCGCTCGATCCGCATCGCGACGACCGCCTCGCCAGCGCGATGCGCGGCGAGGCCGATCCGCACGACGCGACGGCCTTCCGCTGGACGCGCTGCCTGCGCCACGACCTGGTCATGGCGCTCGACGATGCGCTGGCGGAGCGTTGCGACACGCTCGAGCGCCTCCTGGATGTGGTGGCCGCGCGCACCGGGTCGGGCGACGAGCACGCCGGCGATGGGCGCCTGGCCGACCTGTGCGTCCTGCGCGACGAGGTGGCGGCGGTGCTGCTGATCCTCGACCGCCGCGCGCCTCGAGGCCGCCTGCGCGAGCGGCTCGCCGTCATCGACGCGCGGGGCCGGGCCCTTGCGGCCCGCCTGCCGGCCTCGCGACTCGCCGACGACGAGCACCTGCGCCGCGCCGGCCTCGCCGACGCGCTCGCCTGGTGGGTCCGCACCTCGGGCTGAGAAGGGCGCCAGCGGTAAGGACTCGGGCCATCTGCCGTTGTAGGTGCGTGGAGTTCTCGACAAAGATCCGCCGCCTCGTCGTGTCGCTCGCCGTTGTCGCGCTGGTCGTGACTGTGTGGTCGAACCGGCCACGACCGGTTTCGCCGCAGGCCGACGGCCAGCGCGGCCGCCTGCTCGACCGCACGGGTCGCGTGCTGGCGCAGAACGTCGAGCACCCGTCGGTGTGGTTCGACCCGGTGGCCATCGGCGACCCCGACGCAGCCCTCGAGGCCCTGTGCCTCGTGGTCGATGGCTGCGCAGTCGACGAGCGCGATCACCTCTACCGGCGACTGCGCGACGCACGTCGCTACGTGCCGTTGCGTCGGCGCGCGTCAGCCGAGCAGGTGGCGCGCGTGCGCGCGCTGCGCCTGCCAGGTGTTCACGTCGGAGCCGAGATCAGGCGGTGGTATCGCTACGGTGACGTGGGCTCGGCCATCGTCGGATACGCCGGGCCATGGGTCGGATCCCGTAGCGGCGCGGAGTGGGCCTTCGACAAGGAACTCCGCCCTCGCGGCACGACGGACGGCGCCGACGTGCAGCTGACGATCGACATCGCGGCGCAGGCGCGGCTCGAGGAGTACCTCGACCTGCTCGCCGCCGAGGTTCACGCCACGGCCGTCGTGGCGGTCGCCCTCGAACCCTCGACGGGCGAGGTCGTGGCTTTGCCCCAGTGGCCGCGCGCCGAACGCCGCGCCGACTCGTTCGAAAGCGCTGCACACCTGCGCGTGCGCGCCGTCACCGACATCGTCGAAGCGGGGACGCTCGTCGAACCTCTACTGGTGGCCGAGGCAATGGTGTCGGCCGGCTACTTGGATCGCCCGCGCGCGGCCGACAGGGCGGCTGCGCCGCCGGTAGTCGCAGTGCTGCAGGCGCTGGGGCTCGACTGGGGCAAGACGACGCTCGAGTCGTTCGGACTTGGCACGCGTCCAGCCCTGCGACTCGGTGCAGAAACCGCAGGCTGGACGGGCGGGGAGCCGCCCCGGTTCCGTCAGCCACCGTCTCTCCGGAGATTCGCGCGCGGGCAACTGACCGGCGCGAGCCTGATCCAACTGGCGAGCGCCTACGGTGCGCTCGTGCAGGGCGCGCGCGTCGGTCCCGCCATCCTGCGCTCGATCACCACAGCGGCCGGCACGAGGGCGTCCGACGTGTCCACGCGTAGCCATTACGTCGCCCCATTCGAGATGCTTGCCAGCGACATCGACACACGGGCCGCAGGTGAACCGCGCGTTCCCGGCGTGCTTTTCGTGCGCGACACGTTGCACGAGCGGGTCGATCAGGATGGCGTCGCGTCGGCCGTGGCGGTCGGCGCCATCGAGGTGAGCGGCCGCCGGTGGGTGATGGTCGTGCAGGCCGATGTGCCCGCGCCCGGACGCGCGGCCTCGCGCGCCGTGCGGCAGTCGCTGGCCGCCATGCTCGGCGTCGTCGGCGCCACCGGTGCGGAGTAGCGCGTGCAGCGCGACACGCTCGTGCGCGCAGGAGCATCTGCCTCCGGCCGAGGCGATGGCGGCGGTGGCCTGCGTGCACTGCTGGCGTTCGTGGTCGAGACGCTGTCGGAGGCGTGGTCGGGTGACGTGTGCTTCCCCGATGGCGACGCGTGGGCGTCGCGTCACGTGTCATGCGAGGTGCTACGCGCCGACCTCGATCCCGAGGACGACAGGGCGATCAGCGCACGCGTTGCGCTGACAACCATGGAACGAGGACATCCGTCGGCGATCGTTGCGTCGCGCACGGTGCGCGAGCAGCGGCGGTTGCTCGTGCACGCGTGCGGCTCGGTGACGTGCACCTGCAGCCGCCCACGCCTGGGCGACGGCTCGTGGTCTGCGGTCGGGCTGCATGCAGGAAACGCGATCGCCTGGAACACGGCCTCGGAACCGATGCCGACATCGACGCTGCGCAGGCAGGCCTGGGCCGTCGCCGAGGGTCTGTCGTGGTGGCTTGCCGCGCACCGCGTCGTCCACGTGCATCTGTCGGGCGCCGAATCGTGCGAGGTCAGGCACGATGAGGCCGGAGCGTTTGCGTGCCCGAGGGGGTCGAGACTCGTGTGGCCGTCGGCGAGGCGCGAAGACGTCACCAACGGCTTGACGCAGGGCTTCGCGCTGTCGCGGCTCGGCAACCCGGCCGCGTGGATGGAGCGTCGCGACCACGACCATGCGGATCTCGACGACGTGTTGCGCTACGTGCTGGGCGACATCGGCAACACCACGATCGACACACTCGCGAACGCCTGGTATCCCACGCCGTTCTCGGTCGAGCTCCCCATCACGCGCGACGGCGAGGTCGCGCGCGACGCCGATGCGACGGCGAGTGGCAACCACTGGCGGCTGGTGCTGCGCCTCCGCCAGCGCCACGTTGGCGGGCGCCCTCCCGACGATGTCGAGTGGCAGGCCGTCGGCGTGTGCGCGGCGGGGCACATCGCGTGGTGTGCCGACCGGGAGCCGTTTCGCGGCGCCGGTCTGCGCGACCGCCCGCGGCCGTGTCCCGATGCCGTGCGCGCGCGCCTGCGACGTCGGCCCATCCTGTCGCTCGACATCCTGACGCCCCGTGCCCGCATTGGTCCTCGCAATCGACCGGCGGGTGCCTACTGAGCGGCAAGACACGCCGTCGTCGAGTCGCGCGCTTGCGGGCTTAGC
>JAEUQQ010000142.1 GCA_016789685.1 Acidobacteriota bacterium
TGCAGGCCGCCGCGATGCACGCGGTGACCCCGTCGGGGGTGGCGGTGCTCGACGTGACGTGTTCGGCGGGGTTCTACGTGCGGTCGCTGGCGTTCGACCTGGGACAGGCCCTGGGGTGCGGCGCCTACCTGGCGGGGCTGAGGCGGACGGCGAGCGGGCTGCTGGACGAGCACCTGGCCCTGTCGCTGGACGAGGCCGAACGGGCCCCGGCGACGGCCATCGAGCGCCTGGTGCCCCTGCGCGACATGCTGCGCGAGCACCCGGCTGTCGTCCTGGGCGACGCCGGGACGATCCGGGCGCGCCACGGGAACCTGATCCGCCTGCAGGACGTGGACGATCCGACCGGCATCGGGCCGGATCCGGCCGATCGGGACCGTGTCGTCCGGCTGGTCACGGGCGCGGGCGACCTCGTCGCGGTGGCCGAGATCCCGGCCAATGCCCGGCCCTGGCCTTTGCAACCCGGGGTCGTTCTGGCATAACATTCCCTGTTCCCGTGGCCGTCACAGGCCACCACAGACGACGTTCTGGTGCGGTGGCGCGAGTGCCGCCTGCGTCTGGGGCGTACGCGGAGGAGAGTACGTGGCATTCTCGAAGGATCGCAAGACGACAGTCATCGACAGCTATCGGACGCACCAGACCGACACCGGGTCGCCCGAGGTGCAGGTGGCGCTGCTCAGTGAGCGCATCAGCTATCTCACCGAGCATTTCAAGATCCACACCAAGGATCACCATTCGCGCCGCGGCCTGCTCAAGCTGGTCGGTCAGCGTCGCCGGTTGCTCGACTACGTCAAGTCGAAGGACACCGAGCGGTACGCCGACCTGATCCGTCGCCTCGGCATCCGTAAGTAAGTCGCCGTCCGGGGGCGGCCCCTGTGCCGTCCCCGGATTCCTGGCCCACCCGCGTTCACCGCGCACCGTTGTCGCGCTCCCCCTCGTAGAGGCGTTCGTATGCTCAAGCGTGAGATCCAATTAGGCCAGCAGACCCTGTCGATCGAGACAGGCAAGCTGGCGAAGCAGGCCGACGGAGCCGTCATCGTCCGCTACGGCGATTCGGTGGTGCTCGTCACGGCCTGCGCCGCGGCCAACCCGCGCGAAGGAATCGACTTCCTGCCGCTGACGGTCGACTACCGCGAATATGCCTATGCGTCGGGCCGCATCCCGGGCGGCTTCTTCAAGCGCGAGGGCAAGCCGGCCGAGAAGGAAGTGCTCACGAGCCGCCTGATCGACCGCCCGCTGCGCCCGCTGTTCCCGTCGGGCTGGCGCCACGAGACGCAGATCATCGCGCTGGTGCTCTCGGCCGACACCGACAACGACACCGACGTCCTCGCCGTCACCGGCGCATCGGCCGCCCTGGCCTTCTCGACCATCCCGTTCGAGAAGACGCTGGGTGGCGTGCGCGTCGGACTGATCGACGGCCAGTACATCATCAATCCGACCCACGAGCAGCGGAAGACGAGCCGGCTCGACCTCATCGTCGCCGGCAGCGCCGACGCGATCATGATGGTCGAGGCGGGCGCGAAGATCGTCACCGAAGACGAGATGATCGGCGCCCTCGAGGCCGGGCACAACGCCATCCGCCAGATCATCGGGCTCATCGACGCGATGAAGGCCGAGATCGGCAAGGCCAAGAAGACCGTCACGCCCAAGGCCATCGGCCACGACTTCTACCGCGAGGTCGAAGAGAAGGTCTACGTGCAGCTCGCCGAGGCCATGCGCATCCGCGAAAAGCTCGACAGCTACGACCGCGTCGACCAGGTGCTTGCCGACCTCGTCGCGTCGTTGCCCGAGGGCGAACTGCAGCGCAAGGTCGAAGCCAAGGCCATCTTCAAGGAACTCAAGGAGAAGGTCCTGCGCGAAGAGATCCTCGAGCGCGGCCAGCGCCTCGACGGGCGGAAGTTCAACGAGATCCGCCCGATCTGGATCGAGACCAGCGTCCTGCCGCGCACCCACGGCTCGGCGGTGTTCACGCGCGGCGAAACGCAGGCCCTCGTCACGGCGACGCTCGGCACGGCTGACGACCAGCAGAAGATCGAGCACGTCGACGGCGAGTACTACAAGCGCTTCATGCTGCACTACAACTTCCCGCCGTTCTCGGTCGGCGAAGTGGCGTTCCTGCGCGGCCCCGGCCGACGCGAGGTCGGCCACGGCGCCCTCGCCGAGCGCGCCCTGACGCCGGTCGTGCCGGGCGAGGAAGCGTTCCCCTACACCATCCGCGTCGTGTCCGACATCCTCGAGTCGAACGGCTCCTCGTCGATGGCATCGGTCTGCGGCGGTTCGCTGGCGATGATGGACGCGGGCGTGCCCCTCAAGGCGCCGGTGGCCGGCGTGGCGATGGGCCTCGTGATCGACGAGAAGACGGGCCGCTACGCGGTGCTCAGCGACATCGCGGGCGCCGAAGACCACTACGGCGACATGGACTTCAAGGTCACCGGGACCAGCGAGGGCATCACGGCGCTGCAGATGGACATCAAGGTCGCGGGCATCACGCAGGAAATCATGCGTGCCGCCCTGGCGCAGGCCCGCGAGGGCCGTCTCTACATCCTCGACAAGATGAAGGAGACGCTGGCGGCCTCGCGCGAGACGGTGTCGCAGCACGCGCCGCGCATCATCACCATCAAGATCCCGGTCGACAAGATCCGCGACGTCATCGGGCCGGGTGGCAAGATGATCCGCAGCATCATCGACAAGTGCGGCGTGAAGATCGACGTCGAGGACGATGGGCGCGTGAACGTGGCGTCGGTCGACGAGGCGTCGGCCAACAAGGCCATCGCGATGATCCAGGAGCTCACGGCGACGCCCGAGCTCATGAAGACCTACATGGGCAAGGTGGCGCGCATCACCGACTTCGGTGCGTTCATCGAGATCATGCCCAACGTCGACGCCCTCCTGCATGTCTCCGAGATCGCCCTGCACCGCGTGCAGGACGTCCGCGACGAGCTCAAGGAAGGCGACCAGGTCCTGGTCAAGGTCATCTCGATCGATGGCTCGGGCAAGGTCCGCGTGAGCCGCAAGATCATCCTGCTCGAGGAGCAGGGCGGCGACATCTCGGAGTACCTGGCCGGCACGACGGGACGTCCCGAGCGTGGCGGTGGCGGACGCGGAGGCGACCGTCCGCGCGGCGGCGATCGTGGCCGTGGCGGCGATCGCGGTCCGCGCCGGCGCGACTGACCCATTCCGCGCCGCTGACGCGACGCGGCGAGTCACACCCTCGACGGGCCGGGCTGGCATCCCCCGATGTCACCCGGCCCGTGGTGCGTACGGGGGGAACGGCGGGGTCAGGTCTTGAAAAATGCTGCAATGAAAGATGTGACCCCTACGACTTCCACGCGCGGGCGGCGGCGATCCGCTCGGGGAGCGGGGGGTGACTGTGGAACAGGGCCTCGACCAGCGGCGAGGGATGCTCGTCGGCCAGGTGCTGCGCCCCCAGGCGACGCATCGCCGACACGAACGCCTCCGGATTCCGCGTCAGGTCGAGCGCAAACCGGTCGGCACGGCGCTCGTGCGCACGCGACAGCCCGTTGACCACCGGCATCGTCACCAGGCTCCACGCGCCCACCGCCAGCAGCAACGCCGGCAGCCCGGCCACATCTCCGACCCCGCCAACGCCGAAGTGCCCGGCGACCGCCAGCAGGGCGACGTGCCCGGCCAGCAGCGCGCCCGCGGTCAGCA
>JAEUQQ010000179.1 GCA_016789685.1 Acidobacteriota bacterium
GGGGTCACACCTTGCCGCCCCCCCTCGTCCCCCCCCTGCCCCCGGGGCCAGGGCTTGCGTTGGGCGCCAATGAAAGCCGTGCCCCCGCCGCGACTACGTGCGGATCGCGACGGCCGACTGGTTGTAGCCGACGCCGGAACCCACCAGCACGAGCAACTGGTGCGGGTGGACGAGCCCCTGCTCGACGGCCGAGTCGAGCGCCATCGGGATGCACGCCGACCCGGTGTAGCCCCAGTCCTCCATCACCATGTGCGTCTTCGACAGCGGGAGGCCGAGATCCTGCATCACCAGCTCGATGCTCGGCTTGCGCACCTGCGTGAAGATGATGACGTCGATCTCCGACAACGCAAAGCCCTGATCGGCCGCCAGGCGCCGCACCAGCCGCGGCCAACCCTCGTGGTTGATCTCGGGCGGGTAGCGCTGCGCGAGCTTCACGGTCGTGCGCCCCGCCGCCACGTTCTCGGGCGTGGCCGGTTCCTTCGTGCCCCCCGCGAAGATGGCCCAGTGCTCGGCGTACGCCCCGTCGGCCTGGAACGCGGCACCGATGAAGCCGGGGGTGTCAGCGGCTTCGAGGACCACCGCGCCCGCGCCGTCGCCGTAGAAGAAGACCATCGGATCGTTCGGGTCGGCGAGCCGCTGCATCATGTAGACGCCGACGACCAGCACGGTGCGGATGGCCGGGTTCGTCGCGATGATGCCCGCGCCCGCGGCGACGCCCGTCGGGAACGACGCGCACGCACAACCGACGTCGAATGTGCCGGCATTCCTGGCGCCAAGCTTGTGCTGCAGCACGACCGACGTGGCCGGGGTCACGTAGTCGGGCGAGTCGGTGCCGAGGATGATGAGGTCGACGTCTTCGGGCCGCTTGCCGGCGCGCTCGAGCGCCTGGCGCGCGGCGGGGAGCGCGAGGTCGGACGTCGACCAGTCGTCGGGAGCATACCAGCGGCAGCGGATCCCGCTCGACTCCTCCATCTTGTTCACGAATTCGGGGACGCGCGCGTCGAACCGCGCGCGCAGCAGGTCGTTGTCGATGCGGCGCTCGGGCAGGTAGCGGCCGGTCGAGGTGATGCGGGCAGTGCGGGGCATGACGCCCTCCGGGCCAGGCGCCATGCCACGTGGCACGCGACGGGCCGTCTGACGAGACGCGGCCGTCACCGAGCGGCGGCCGGCGTGGCCACGCTGGCGCGCGGCACATCTGGATGAGCGAGGTGGTCTGCGTCTGACACGACGTGGTCGGCGCCTGGACGGCCTCGCGCGAGCACGCAACCGAACGCCGGTGCGCGGCCCACGAGGGGCAGCGCACCGGCGGGGCACAGGAGGCTAGAACGTGAGGCGGACGCCGAGCTGGAACTCGCGCGGCGAGAGCGTCGACGTGTACTGCCCGTAGCGCGGGTTCGGCACCGCGACGAGCGCGGGGTTGGCCAGCGTCGGGCCACTCAGGAACTCGCCGTTGATCAGCGAGTTCACATCGTAGTTGTCGCGGTTGAGGATGTTGAAGCCCTCGAACACCAGGTCGGCGCCGGCCCGCGTCCCGAACGGGATGCGGTGCGTGATGCGCAGGTTGACCTGCTTGAAGTCGGGCCCGTCCTCGCTGAAGCGCTCGACGCCGGGGAGGCGGTCGGAGTTCTTGCCGTCACCGTTCCAGTCGTAGCCGCGGCGGCGGTTCCACGGCTGGCCCGAGCCGTACTCGAAGATCGGCGCGACGACGAAGCGGAACGGCAGGCGCAGGATGGCCGACGCCACGAAGCGATAGCGCTCGTCGGCGCGGCTGCGACCCCACTCGGCCTCGATGTCGGCCGGGTCGGTCGGATAGTCGGTGAGCGCCGGGCTGAAGTCGTCGTTGATGTTCTTCTTGTCGGCGAGCGTGAACGACGCCGTGACGACGTGCCCGCCCTTCAGCGTACCGTTGACGCTCGCGACAAAGGCCTTGTACTCGGAGCGGCCCTCGTTCGTGTACCAGTTGATCTGGTTGCGCGTCGCGTTGATCCGGCCGCCGGTGGCGTTGCCGCGCCAGTTCACGTCGCGGATGATCAGCTCATCGTCGCCCTTCATGAAGATGCCCTCGAAGTCGGCGAAGAGGCCCGTGTTGCCGAGGCGCACCGTGTAGCCGGCGTTGGCCTGGACGGCGGTCGGGTTGACGAGCTCGGTGTCGAGGCCGCCCACGTCGAGCGGCAGGGCGATCCCCGTCGTGGTGGGGCTGGCCGGGTTCAGCGCCAGCGCGGGAATGCCGAGCACGGTGCCGTTGATGCGCTGCTGGATGATGCGGCCCGTGTAGCTGTTCTGCTGCAGCTCGACGTGCGCAGGCACGAGCAGGAAGCGGCCCGTGAAGATGCCGCCGCCGCCGCGCACCACGTTCGTGCCGTTGCCGAGGACGTCCCACGAGAAGCCGCCGCGCGGCTGGAAGTTGTTGGTGTCCTTGCCGCGGGCCGTCGGGTGCAGCGGATCGGTGTAGTCGGGGTTGTTGCCGTTGGTGTCGAGGTCGTACCGCACGCCGAGATTCAGCGTGAAGCGCGCGCTCGGCTTGATGTCGGCCTGCACGAAGCCCGAGAGCAGGT
>JAEUQQ010000221.1 GCA_016789685.1 Acidobacteriota bacterium
CAGACGAAGATCGCGTTTGGCCGATCGACCAGCAGCTGCGCAAACGCCTCGATGCGCTGGCGCGTCGCGCCGCTCTCGCTGGCGATCGCGTCCCATGCCGCCGCACGCACGCCGGCTACCGCCTCGTCGAAACCCGACGTATGCGCCCCGACGAACGCCCGGTCGATGGCCAGTCGCTCGTCGAGGGCCTTGAAGACACCCGTGAGGAACGCGAGATCCCCGCCCGTGTGCACGTCGAACCAGTGATCGGTCAGTCGCGTGCCGAACAGCGCGCTGTCGGGCGTCGAGGGAATCCAGTAGCGATCGAGCCCGGGCTCGCGGTACGGGTTGACCACGGCGACCTCGGCCCCTCGCCGCAGCGCCTCGTAGAGGTACTTGGTCGTGACCGGCTGGTTGTTGGGCGTGTTGCTCCCGAAGAACACGATGAGGTCGGCGCCGATCCAGTCGGCGTACGAACAGGTCGATGCGCCGTGCCCGAGCATCGACTTCATCGCCACCGTCGAGGCCGCGTGGCAGAGCCGCGCCGAGTTGTCGACGTGGTTGGTGCCGTACCAGCGTGCGGCCTTCTGGATGGCGTAGTAGGCCTCGTTCGTGAGCCCGCGCGACGTCACGAAGAACGCGGCCCGCTCGGGCGCGATCCCTCGAAGGCGCGAGGCGATGTGCGTGATCGCCCGCGTCCACGACGTGCGCGTGAACCCGCGCTCACCGGCGCGCCTCACCATCGGGTGTGCCAGGCGTCCCAGCGCACGCAGCTCCGCAGACGACCGCGATCGCAGGCGCTCGACGTCGTCGAGCGCATCCGCGCGAATCGCCCCGGCGGTATTGAGGCGCAGCAACTCGAGCCGCACCATGCACAGGTGCGTGCCCTCGAGCGTCCAGTCGCGCAGGCCGCTCGTGCCGAGCGCGCAGCCATCGCAGACGCCGTCGCGCAGGATCCGCCAGGCAAACGGCAACTCGCCGGCGTTCTGCCACGCCACGCGCAGCATGTCGACGTAGTGGAACGGCTTCCGGTGTCCGATGCCCTGCGGCGCGAACGAGACCCAGCGGCGAGGCAGCACGTCGCAGGATCCTCAGCCCACCCGGTGCGGATGGGTGTAGACGTTGCAGGCGCCGCCGCGCACGAAGCCCAGCAGCGTGATGCCAGCCTCGCCGGCCATGTCGATCGCGAGCGACGATGGCGCTGAGACCGCCGCCACGAGTGGCACGCCGGCGAGCCACGCCTTCTGCACGATCTCGTACGACGTCCGGCCGCTGACGAACAACGCGTGTGCCCCGAGTGGCACGCGGCCCGACTGCAGCGCGCGCCCGATCACCTTGTCGACCGCGTTGTGCCGGCCCACGTCCTCGGCGTGGTCCACGAGCGTGCCGTCTGCCGTGAACAGGGCGGCGGCGTGGAGGCCGCCGGTGGCGTCGAAGGTGGCCTGCGCGCCGCGCAGGCGGCCCGGCAACTCCGCGATGGTCGAGGCCGCCACGGCGAAACCGGCATCGACATGCGGGGCCTCGATCGTCAACGACTCGACCGAGCGTGTGCCGCACACGCCGCACGCTGCGCTTGATGTCGTGGCCCGTGCGTCGCGCGGACGGTGCACGTGAGGCGCGAGCACCGCGCGCACAGCGTGGGCACCCGACGGCAGGATGTCGTCCGCACACGACGCGACATCCTCGATGCGACTGATGAGCCGCTCGGCAAACAGGAAGCCGAGCGTCAACGCCACATCGTCTCCGGGCGTGCGCATGACGACGGCAAACGGCGCCTCGTCCACGAGCACCTGCAGCGGGGCCTCGAGCGCCACCAGGTCGCGGTCGGCCGAGACGACGCGGCCGCGATGGCGCACCACGTGCGCCTCGCGGGCGTGGATCGGAGCAGACATCAGGACGTGATTGTACAGGACCTACTTCGCGAGCTTGAGCGCCTCGACCACCTCGCTGCGCG
>JAEUQQ010000223.1 GCA_016789685.1 Acidobacteriota bacterium
TCGCGACCGGGCTCCTGCAGCATCCGGCGCGGCCGCGGCGCTGGGCCGTCGGGGCGTACTACGCCGAGGTTGCCGCGCTGCAGTCACGCGGCGAGATGCACATCCGCCGGGGGCACTACCTCGGGATTGCCCCGCTACCGGACGGCATCGCCAACGTGTGTGTCGTCAGCGCCCTGCGCGAAGGCTTCGACGCACCCGAGGCGCTCCTGTCGCGCGCCATTGCGTCTGACCAGCAACTGCGCGAGCGCTTCGCGTCGGCGCGGCGCGTGTCGGCGGCGACCGTGGTGGGGCCGCTGGCGGTCGATGCGTCGGCGGCCGGCATGCCGGGGCTGCTGCTTGCGGGCGATGCCGCGGGCTTCGTCGATCCGATGACCGGAGACGGGATGCGGCTGGCGCTGCACGGCGGGAAGCTCGCCGCCGAGGTCGCCGTCGAGATGCTGATGAGCCCGTCGCTGGCCGGACACCTGCTGCTGTCGGGGCGGCGCGCCGAGGCGTTCGGGCGCAAGCTCGGCGTCAACCGTCGCCTCCGGACCTTCGTCGACCATCCCGCGCTGGTGGGCGTGGGGGCGGTGATCGCCCACGCGGCGCCGGCGGCAATCCACCGCCTCATCGCCTACGCGGGTGACACCACGCTGGCCGGCGCCGGCGCGTGGACCACGGCCTCGCCACGCGGCTGACGTGTTGTCGGCCGGTGATGGATTCCTGCGTCCCGAACGCTTCGGCCTGCCGCCGGCAGGCGCAGATCCGTGTGCTATATTCCGGCCGTGTTTTCGGACCCTGCGGTGACCGAACCACGCGCGCGCGTGGGGCGCACGCCAGCGTGGGTGCAGGTGCTGGATGCGGTGACGATCGGCCTGCTGATCGTCGCCCTCGCCGTCGCCGTCTTCGGTGGGGCGCGCTGGCGGATCCTCGATGTCCGAATCTCCCTTGTTGTCTGGTGGCGGCCCGTCGTGGCGGCCCTCGCCGTGTTCGCCCTCAGGCACCTCGTTGCACGACATCCTCCGCTGCACCGGCGCGTTGCTGACGGCATCGGCCGGCTGCGCGAGCGCCTCCCCGCGTCGGCGGGTGGCCGCCTGCACCTCGCCGCGCGCCTTGCCGTCGTCGCACTCGTCGTGCAGTTCGTCGCCGGGGCGTATCGTCCGGGCACGGGCTTCACGTCGCTGATCGCCTTTGGCGGAGCCTTCGAGGCGCAGGTGACCCCCGCCCTGCGGGATGTGCCGCACGCTGTCGTCGGCATCGACCAGGCCGGCTACGACGGGCAGTTCTACGCGCAGATGGCGCTCGATCCGCTGCTGCGCGACCGCGCGATCGACACGGCGCTCGACACGCCGGCCTATCGGGCCAGGCGCGCGCTCTTCTCGTGGACGGCGTACGTGCTCGGCCTCGGACAACCGGCCTGGGTGCTCGAGGCCTACGCGCTGCAGAACGTGCTCGCCTGGCTCATCTTCGCGTGGGTCCTGTCGCGGTGGTTCCCGGTCGCGACGCCACGCAGCTTCGTGCCCTGGGTCGGGTGCGTGCTCGGTGCGGGGATCGCGAGCTCGGTGAAGTTCGCGCTGCTCGATGGCCTGGGCATGCTGGTGCTGATGCTGGCGGTGATCGCCATCGAACGCCGGCGGCACGTGCTGGCCACGGGGTGGCTGGCAGTGGCGTGCCTGGGGCGCGAAACCAGCGTGCTCGGCGGGGCGGTGCTGGTCGATCGTCTGCCGCGATCGGGTCGCGCGGTGGCGGCGCTCGCGCTGGCGGGCGCGACGATCATCGTGCCGCTCGTCGTGTGGCAGGCCTACCTCAGGACGCTCGGACCGGCGTTCGTTGGCACGAGCGACGTCGGACGCAACTTCGCCGTGCCGTTCTCGGGCTTCGTCGAGGCCTGGCAGGTGACGCTCGCCGATCTCGCCGCCGCCGGATGGTCGGCGACGCCGAGCCGGTTCAGCCTCCTCGAACTCGTCGGCATCACCGTCCAGGCCGCCTACCTCGTGCTCCGGCCTGCGTGGACGCAGCCGTGGTGGCGACTCGGTGCCGCCTACGTCGTCCTGATGGCGCTGCTGGGCACGGCCGTGTGGGAAGGGTCGCCTGGCGCGTTCGTGCGCGTGCTGCTGCCGTTGACGTTTGCCTTCAACGTGCTCGTGACGCAGAGCCGCTGGTTCTGGCCGCTCGCCATCCTCGGCAACCTGTCGGTCTACCACGGCCTCGAGATGTTCAGGGTGCCGTGGCTCTGGCCCTACCTGTGACGGCCGCGCGATGAGTCCGGATGCGCTGCGTCCCCTGTTTGCCTGGATGGTCGTGGGCCTCCTCGTCGCCGAGACCCTCTGGTCGCACCGCAACGAGCGGCGCCTGCGCGCGCAGGGGGCCCGGGAGCCGGATGGCGACGTCTACGGCTGGATGCGGATTGCCTATCCGGCAGGCTTCGTCTGCGCCATCGCCGAGGGGAGGCTGACCGCTGGGGCAGGGGCGGTCGCGGCGGGGATGGTGCTGTTCGCGCTGGCCAAGGGGCTCAAGTACTGGGCGATGGCAAGCCTCGGCGAGCGGTGGTGCTTCCGTGTGCTGGTCCCGCCGGGTTCGCGGCCGGTGCTCGCGGGGCCCTACCGGTGGCTGAGGCATCCCAACTACGTCGCCGTCGCGCTCGAACTCGCGAGCGTGGCGCTCGTGTTCGGCGCCTGGCGAAGTGGTCCTGTAGCCGTCGCGGGCTTCGTGTGGCTGATGCGCCGGCGCATCCGGGTCGAGGAACGCGCGCTGGGCTACGATGCGCACGATGCCTGACACCGACGCGGTCGTGGCACGCCCGACGACGAGCGACGTGCCTCGGTGGGCACGGGTCTGCGACGGCGTCACGCTCGGCCTGGGCGTGGTCGTGCTGTCGATGATCGCCTTCGGTCCACTCGAGGTCATGGCCGGCGGACGACAGTGGGTCGTCTCGACGCTGGCGTGGCCGGGCGTCCTGGCGCTGGCCGTGGCCGGCCTGCGGCACTGGCGTCATCCGCACCCCCAGCTGCCCGCAAGGCTCTGGCGCGGGTGCCGTCGCGTCGCCAGCGACCCGGCGTGGCGCGCGGCGGGATGGTCGTTCGTTGGCGTTCGGGTGCCGGTGCTGGCCGTGGGACTCCTCGCGGTGGCCCTGCTCGGGTTTCCGCAGCCCTCGCCCCGGATCCCGATCACGCGCGGCGCCGATCACGACGTGCTGAACCTGCCGGTGCGATGGGACGCGGCGTGGTACCTCCGCATCGCGCTCGACGGCTACCGCTACGACCCGGCCGACCGCGGGCAACAGAACATCGCGTTCTTTCCCGGGTATCCCGCGCTCTTGCGCGTCAGTGGCGCCCTGCTCGGGGCCCGCGCACCTGCGGCGGGCCTCGACGAGGCCGCACGCGTCCGGGCCGTGGCCGACCAGCAGGCGCGCGTGGTGCTCGGCGGCTGGCTCCTCGCGCTGATCTGTGGCACCTGGGCCATGGCGAAACTGTACCGGCTGGCCGTCGCCTGCGGGGCCCAGGGGTGGCAGGCCACGGCCGTGGTGATGCTGGCCTCGGCGTATCCCTTCGCCTACTTCCAGGGCGCGCTGTATACCGAGTCGATCTTCCTGCTCTCGGCCATCGCGATGAGCACCGCGTTCGTGCGGCGCGACTACCTGACGGCGGCGGCGTGGGGCGTGCTGGTCGGCCTCGTGCGGCCCAACGGCTGCATGATCAGTGTCCCGCTGGCGATCGTGGCCACGCAGCACCTCGTGGTGCCGCGGACGCTGGGGCCCGCCGATGGCCTGCGCCGGCCGATGGATCGTCGCGGTTGGCTGGTGGCAATGGCGACGGCCGCCGTGCCCGGGGTAGCGATGCTGGCGTTCACGCTGTGGGAATACGCCTACACCGGCGTCGGGTTCGCGTGGCTCGAGGCGCACAAGGCGTGGGGGCGGCAGCCTCGTGGCCTCGGGTACCTCGTCGACCTGCACACGTATCTGCTGGCGAAAGAAGGCCCGCTCGGATACGTCCTCCGCTATCCGATCGACTTCGTGAACGCGTCTGCTACCGCATTCGCCGTGGCGATGGCCGTGCCGGTCGCGCGGCGACTCGGCCTGGCGTGGGCCGTGTTCGTGCTGATCAACGTCCTGCCTCCGCTCGGCTCGGGCGGCTTCCTGTCGCTCGGGCGCGTCACGTCGACGTTGTTCCCCGTGTTCGTCGCCCTGGGGCTGATGCTGCGCCCCGCTACACTGACCTGGTGGCTGGCCGCGTGGGGCGCCACCCAGGGATTGTTCGCCGCGCTCTTCTTCACGTGGCGACCGATCTACTGACGCCCGCGTCTAACCTCGCAGACCCACCGATGCGGATCCCGGGCACGACCACCCGTCCGATACAGCCTCGGCGAGCGGTGTCGTCACGGAGCGGCACGGCTGGGCGACGTGGCATGGGCATGGCACGGCAGCGGCCACGTGGCCCCCGCCGCGTCGGCTATAATCGGGGCGTTTCCCTCATGCAGATTATCGGGCGCACGCGCGGATCGGTCCGTGTCAGGGGCACGTTCACCCATCGGGTGATCACGTGGATGGCGGCGTGCCTCCTCGTCGTGGCCACGCGAGGACTCGCGGGGGCGCAGGCGCCGGCCGCCGACCCGATCGCGCTCGCGGATGCCGCGCTTGGCCGCGGGGCCCTCGAGGCGGCGGTGATGCAACTCGCGTCGCTCGACGCGACCGACGCGGCCGCGGCGTGGCGGCTGGGGCGCGTGGCGGAATGGCGGGGCCAGTACGACGAGGCGCTTGCGCACTATCGCCGAGGCGCCGCTGCCGCGCCGGGCGGGGAGTCGGCGCTGGCGCTGGCCTCGCTGCTCATCGACCTCGGTCGCCGCGAGCAGGCGGTCGCCGTGCTCGAGGCCGTCGAGGCGAGCCTCGATGGGGCGCTCGACGGGCCGTCGCTCGCGCGGCGCGCGACCGCGGCGCGGCTGCGCGGGCAGTTCGAGCAGGCGAACGAGCTCTTCCGCGATGCGGCGGCGGCGATGCCGGGCGACCCCGCGATCGACATGGCCTGGGGGCGGCTCTTCCTCGAGAAGCACAACGGTCCCGAGGCTCTCAAGTCGCTGCAGCAGGCCGCCACGAATGCGCCCGAGCACGCCGAGGCCCACCTGGGCCTGGCAGAGGCCCTGGCCGGCCAGAACCCGCCGGCGGCGATGGCGTCGGCCACGCGCGCGCTCGGACTGAACCCCTCGCTGGTCGCGGCCCACGTGCTGCTGGCCGAACTGGCGCTCGACGACCGGCGCTACGCCGATGCGCGGGCGCATGTCGAGCGCGGACTGGCGATCAACCCGCGCCACCTCGGGGCGCTCGCGGTGCAGGCCTCGGTGGCCTACCTCGAGAACCGCCGCGCCGACCACGATGCGGCGGTGACGACGGCGCTGGCGATCAACCCGCGGTTCGGCGAGATTCACCGTGTGGTCGGCGAGCGCGTCGCCCAGCACTATCGCTTCGACGAGGCCGCGGCGATCACGCGGCTCGGCGTGGCGCTCGACCCCGAGAACGCCCGCGCCCGGGCGGAACTCGGGATGCAGCTCATGCGCACCGGCGACGAGGCGGGGGCGCAACGCGAACTCGACACGGCGTTTGGCCTCGACCCTTACGACACGGTCACCTACAACCTGCTCGCCCTGCTCGACACCCTCCAGAAGTTCACGACGGTCGAGCGAGACGGGTTCGTGTTCAAGTTCCACGGCGACGAAGCGGCGGTGATGCCGTCGCTCGTCGAGCCGCTGGCGAAGGCGGCGGTCGCCTCGCTCACCGAACGCTACCGCTTCACGCCCAACGGGCCCATCCTGGTCGAGATGTTCCCGCAGCACGACGATTTCGCCGTGCGCACGGCCGGGCTGCCCGGGATGATCGGCGCCCTCGGCGCCTGCTTCGGACGCGTGGTGACGCTCGATTCGCCGCGGGCGCGTCCGCCGGGCGCGTTCAGCTGGGCCGCCACGCTCTGGCACGAACTCGCGCACGTCTACACCCTGCAGTTGTCGAACCAGCGCGTGCCGCGCTGGCTCACCGAGGGTGTGTCGGTGTACGAGGAACGGCGCGCGCGCGCGTCGTGGGGCCGCGAGTCCGAGGTGGAGTTCGCCCGGGCCCTGGCAAGTGGGAGCACGATCCCGCTCGCGACGATCAACGACGCGTTCACCAATCCCCGGCTGATCACGCTGGCGTACTTCCAGGCGTCACTGGTCGTCGAGCACCTCATCGAGGCGCACGGCCAGGCGGCGCTGCTCGGCATGCTCAAGGCGTACGGCGAGGGGCTCGACGACCGCGCGGTGTTCGCGCGCGAACTCAAGACCGACGTCGTCACGCTGCAGGCGGGCTTCGATGCCTTCGTCGAACGCCGCTACGCGAGGGCCCGGCAGGCGTTCACGATGCCCGCCGGCGTCGAGGACCTGCCAGACGATCCCGCAGAACTGGTGACGCTCGCCGAGCAGCACCCCGGCGCGTATCCGATCCAGGTCGCGGCCGGGCGTGCGGCGCTGGGCGCCGGCGACCTGGCGGCCGCACAGCGCACGCTCGAACGCGCGCTGGCGCTCGTGCCCTTTGCCAGCGGCGAGACGGCGCCGCGCGAACTGCTGGCCACCGTGGCCGAGAAGCAGGGTCGACGTGACCAGGCGATCGCGCTGCTGTCTGAGGCGCTCGAACACGACCACGCGGGCCTGGTGACCGCGCGGCGCCTCGCGACGCTGTCGCGCGAGGCCGGCGATCGCACGAGCCTCGAGAAGGGGTTGCGGCGCGCGGTCGAAGTGCATCCCTTCGATGCGGGCGACCACAGCGCGCTCGCGCGCCTCTTCCTCGAGGGCGGCAACGCCGCCGGGGCCGTCTCGCACTTCCGCCTGGCCATGGCGGCCGGCGCCAGCGACGAGGCCGGGGCGCGCACCGACCTGGCCGAGGCCCTCGTGGCCACCGGCGATCGTGCGACGGCGAAGCGTGAGGTGCTCGGCGCGCTCGAACATGCCCCGCGTTACGAACGTGCGCAGGAACTGCTGCTGGCGATTGTCGAGGGCTCCCCGCGGGGAGGACGACGTGACTGACATGCCGGGCCGCACGCGTGACGTGATCCGGATCGCGGTGCCCACCCCGGCGCGTGCGCGGCGCAGCCTGACGGCCGTGTTGCTGGCCGCCGCGGTGGCGGGCGGGATGCTGACAGGGCCGTCACCGGGCGTGCGCGCGCAGGAGGGGAGCGACCGCCGGTTCGCGGGGCTCGAGTGGACGTTCGTGCGCGTCAAGTACTCGTCGTGGAACGCCGACGGCTTCCGGGCGCGCTACTGGAGCGAGCCGTGGGCGATCGATGGGCCGGCGGCCGAACAGAACCTGTCGCGGCGCCTCAAGAGCGTCACCGCCATCCGCGTCAACGACCCGATCGTGCTCACGCTGACGGATCCGCAGCTGTTCCAGCATCCGTGGATCTACTTCGTCGAGCCGGGGAACCTGCGGCTCACCGACGAAGAGGTTCCGCTCCTCCGCGAGTTCCTCCTGCGGGGAGGGACGGCGACGCTCGACGACTTCCATGGCCCCATCGAGTGGGAGAACGTCGTGCGCGAATTCAAGCGCGTGTTTCCCGAGCGCGAGATCGTCGAGCTGACGCCCGAGCACCCGGTGTTCAGCTGCTTCTACAAGCTCGACGCCTACCCGCAGATTCCAGGCCTCGGCTCGTTCTTCGCCGGCCGCACGTGGGAGAAGGGCGGGTTCACGGCCCACCTGCGCACCATCCTCGACGACCATGGCCGCCCGATGCTCATGATCAACTGGAACACCGACATGGGTGATGGCTGGGAATGGTCGAACGCCGAAGAGTACCCCGGGTACATCAAGTACACGGCCGACGCCTACCGGATGATGATCAACGAGATCGTCTACACCCTGACTCACTGAGCCGACATGTCCACCACGCCAACGACCATCGACGCGCTCGTCGAGCGCATCGCCCAGGGACGCGAACGCATCCTCACCGAGTTGCGCAAGGTCATCGTCGGACAGGACGACACGATCGATCTCGTGCTGACGGCGCTGTTCACCGGCGGCCACTGCCTGATTACCGGTGTGCCCGGCCTGGCCAAGACGCTGCTCATCAAGACCCTGGCCGACGTGCTCGACCTGAGGTTCAAGCGCATCCAGTTCACGCCCGACCTGATGCCGGCTGACATCACGGGCACCGAGATCCTCGACGAAAAGGACGGACACCGCGAGATGCGGTTCGTCCACGGGCCGATCTTCACGCAGATCCTGCTCGCCGACGAGATCAACCGCACGCCGCCCAAGACGCAGGCGGCGTTGCTCGAGGCGATGCAGGAACGGCACGTGACCGCCTCGGGCCGCACCTGGCCGCTCGAGCCGCCGTTCTTCGTGCTCGCGACGCAGAATCCGATCGAACTCGAGGGCACGTACCCGCTCCCCGAGGCACAGCTCGATCGCTTCATGTTCAACCTCGTGATGACGTACCTGCCCGAAGACGACGAGGTGGCGGTGGTCATGCAGACGACGTCGGTGGCGCAGTCGACGCCGAGCCGGGTGCTCGGGGGCGACGACATCATGGCGTTCCAGCGGCTGGTACGGCAGGTCGTCGTGACCGACGAGGTCGCGCGCTACGCGGTGCGGCTTGCGCAGGCGTCACGACCGGGCCGGCAGCCCGCCGACGAGTTCGTCGATCGCTACGTGAAGTGGGGCGCCGGCCTGCGCGGGGGGCAGGCGCTCGTGCTCGGCGCCAAGGCCCGGGCCATCATGCGCGGCCGCGCGCACGTCTCGGTCAGCGACATCAAGGCGCTCGCGGCCCCCACGCTGCGCCATCGCATCGTCACGAACTTCTACGCCGAGTCTGATCGTGTCACGTCGGACGCGATCGTGACGCACGTGCTCGACCGCGTGCCGGCGCCCACGAGCGGCATGTAGCCGGCGATCATGGTCGTCCCCGTCGCCACCGCCACCTCGGGACACGGGTTTCTCGACCCGGGCGATCTCGCGCGGCTCGCCTCGCTCGAGTTGCGCGCGCGCGTGGTCGTCGAGGGCGCGCTGCAGGGACTCCATCGCAGCCCCTTCCGCGGCTACAGCGTCGAGTTCGCCGAATACCGTCCCTACCTGCCGGGCGACGATCCGAGCACGATCGACTGGCGGATCTACGCGCGCAGCGACCGCTACTACGTGAAGCGCTTCGAACTCGACACGAACCTGCCGTGCCATCTCGTGGTCGACGCCAGCGGATCGATGGCGTTCGGCACCGGGGCGGTCACGAAGTTCGCCTATGCGACGTGGCTGGCGGCCGCCTTCGCCTACCTGCTCGTGCAGCAGCGCGACGCGGTGGGCGTGATCGCGTTCCAGACCGACGTCATCGCGCATGTGCCGCCGAGCACGCGCCGCGGCCAGTGGAACACGTTGCTCGCCGCCCTCACGAACCTGTCGGCGGCCTCGACCACGTCGTTCCAGCGTCCCCTGCAACGTGTGGCCGAGGCCATGACCCGCCGCGGCCTCGTCATCGTCTTCTCGGACCTGCTCGATGACGACGAGGAGGTCGTGCGCGGACTGCGGCTGTTGCGCGCGCGCGGCAGCGAGGTCGTCGTGTTCCACATCCTCGATCACGCCGAGGTCACCCTGCCCTACGCGCGTGCTTCGCGGTTCAGGGATCCCGAGTCGGGCCGCGAACTCCTCGTGTCGCCGGGCGTGATCCGCGACGAGTACCAGCGGGCCGTCGAGCTGTGGTGCGAGACGCACCGGCAGCGCCTGCGCGAGGCCGGCGTCGACTACATCCGCGTCGACACGAGCGCCCCGCTCGAGTCGGCCGTGCTGGCGTGGCTCGCGCATCGCGGCCGGTCGATCGGGTGACGGGCGCGGCGCCATGGGCTTCCTGACACCGCTGTTCCTCGTGGCCGGCCTCGCGGCCGTGGTGCCGCTCGTGCTGCACCTCCTGTCGCGCGACGTGGGGCCCGTGGTGTCGTTCCCGATGGTGCGCTTCCTGCGTCCCACGACCGTGGAGCAGGCGCGCAAGCGCCGGCCGACCGACTGGCTGCTGCTCGCGTTGCGCATGCTGGCCCTCCTGCTGCTCGCCCTGGCGTTCGGGCGCCCGTTCGTCGAGGATCCCGAGGCGCTGGCAAAGACCCGTGGCGCGGTCGTCGCGATCGACACGTCGGCGAGCATGAAGGCGCCGTCGACGTGGGCCGAGGCGCGGACGCGGGCGCTTGCGGCGATCGACGCCGTGCCGTCGCAGGAGGCCGTTGCCGTCATCGCCTACGACGACGCGGTCCACGTGCTGCAGCCGTTGTCGGCCGACCGCGCGTCGGCGCGCGCGCAGGTCGAGGCGCTCGTGCCGCGTGCCGGACACGGCACCATCGACGCTGCCGTCCGTGGCGCGCTCGACGTGCTCGCGTCGCGCGAGGGCCGCATCACCATCGTGTCTGACCTGCAGCGCTCGTCGGTGCCGACGGCGTTCGATGTGCCCGAAGGCGTGTCGGTCTCGCTGGTCGCGGTGCCTCCCGCGGCCGCCAACCTCGCGGTGGCTTCGCTCGACGGCGATGCGACGTCCATCCGCGCGACGATCAGCAACGCAGGCGGCGACCCGCGCACGGTGGCCGTCTCGGTGAGCCACGACGACCGCGAGATCGGCCGTCCGATGCTGACCATCGCACCCCGGGCCTCGGCCACGGCGACGGTCGAGACGCCGCAGCCCCGCACGGGCGTGCTGCGTGTTGCGGTCGAGGATCCCGGCGGACTGCCCGATGACGATGCGCGCGTGCGCGTGCTGGATCCGGCACCGGCCATCGCCGTGTTCGTGGTGACCGCGCCTGACCGCGCGCGCGACGCGTTGTTCGTCGAGGCGGCGCTCGGTGCCGTCGATCCGTCGGTGCCATTCGCGGTCGAGACGGTCACGGCCGACCGCGTGGACGCGGCCGCGATTGACCGGCTGCGGCAGCGCGACGGCGTGCTCGTGCTCATGTCGACCCGCGGGATGCCGGCCGAGCGCCGCCGCACACTCGCGGCCTGGATGCAGGGGCGCGAGGGTCGCACGCTCGTGGCCGTGGGCCCCGAGATCGAAGCGGGCGCGCTGTCCGAGATGTTCGGGTCGGCGACCACGCTGCGCGTGCGCGAGGCCGACGCGGTGCCGCTGCCGACGGCGCTGGTGGCGGCCGACGTGCGGCATCCCATCATTGCGGCGCTCGGTGATGAACGCAGCGGCCTCGACGCCGCGCGGGTCACGCGCGTGGTGCGGCTGGCCGGCATCGAATCCGGCGTCGTGATGCGATTCGCGAACGGTCTGCCCGCGCTCGTCGACACGCCGGTCGGCGATGGCCGGATCGTCGTGTTTGCCAGCGACCTGTCGATGCAGTGGAACGACCTGCCACGGCAACCCGTGATGGTGGGCCTCACGGCCTCGCTGATCCGGGAGCTGGCGCGACGCGACGAGGTCGTCGAGGCGATCGGCGACGCGACGGGCGATCTGCAGCGCCCGCGCGTCGTGTCGGGGGCGCGTGGGCGTGTGGCCGTGAACGCGGATCCCGCCGAGTCGCAGATCGACGTGGCCGCGCCGGCCGAGGTCGAGGCCGCCATCGTGCGGTCGGGCAAGCAACTCGGCATCCCGCCCGCGGCGATCGCGCGTGACACCGAGCGCGCGCAGTCGTGGTGGCGGGTGGCCATCCTCGTGATGGCCCTCGTGCTCGTGATCGAGTCGGTCGTCGGCGCCGTACGGCGCGCGCCGGTGACGGGAGGAGCCTGATGGACGCTCGCAGCCAGATCTCTGCCACGCTCAACGGCATCCGGCGCCGCTGGTTCGCCCTGGTGTGGTTGCGCGTCGGCGCGTGGGCCGTGGCCGCGATCGCGCTGGTGACCCTCCTGGCGATCGTGCTCGTGCCGCTGGCCGACCTGCGGGGCAGGCACCTGCTGGCCGTGGCGATCGCGGCCGCCGTGTTCTCGGTGGCCTCGGTGCTGACGATCGCCTGGCCCTGGCGCCGGCGCCCGACCGACCTCCAGGTGGCACGGTACGCCGAGGAACACGTGCCCGACCTCGAAGACGGGCTCGCCGCCGCGACGGCGCTGCTTCCACGCACCGACCTGACGCCGGTCGAAGGCCACGTGCTCGCATTTGGTGCCCGGTTGACCGAGGCCGTGGATCCCCGGCGCATCATCGACGGCGAGCGGATCCGCCGGCGCGGCCTCGAACTCGGCGTGGCCGTCGTCGCGCTCCTGGCCTGCCTGTGGGGCGGACGTCACGTGATCGACCGCGTGATCGAGACGGCGCGCGCCACGTGGTTTCCCGCGACGCTGAGCCTGCGCGTCATGCCGGGCGACGCCGTGGTGCGATCGTCGGGATCGCTCGACGTGCGCGTCGCGATCGACGGCATCGGGATCGACGCCTGGGATGCTCCCGTCATCGTCGCAGCCGAGACGGCAGGGGGGCTGCAGACGTTTGCGGCCCAACCCACCGACGAGGGCGTTTTCGTCGCGACGCTGCCGGCGTCGCTGGGTTCGCTGACGTATGCGGTGCAGACCCGGCGGCTGGCGTCGGCGTCGTACCGCATGCGCGTGATCTCGCCGCCGCGCGTGCGCCGCATCGATGTGGCGTATCGCTATCCCGCGTTCACCGGGCTCGCGCCGCGCGAGCAGACTGACAGCGGCGACGTGTTCGCGCCGAAGGGGACCAGGGCGACCATCCGCGTGCACCTGGCCGATGCGGTGGCCTCGGGGCAGCTGCGCTTCGGCGACGCCGCCGTGCCCCTGGTGCCGGCCGGCGACGGCGTGGTCGAGGGCACGTTCACGGTCGACGGCGACACCGGGTACCGCGTCAACGTCGTGACGGCCGACGGCCTGGTCAACGAGGGCGATCCCGAGTATTTCGTGCGTGCGATGGACGACCGTCCGCCGGACGTGCGCCTGGTGCGACCCGGGGCCGACCAGAAGGTGACGCGCCTCGAAGAGGCGCTCATCGAGGCGCGGGCCGACGACGACTTCGGCTTGAGCCAGTTCGACCTCGTGTACTCGGTGCGCGGCGGGCCCGAGAAGACGGTGCCGCTGCTGCGCGCGCGCGGCGCCGAGAGCGCGACCGGGCGGCACACGATCTTCGTCGAAGACCTGGGCGTGCAGCCCGGCGACTTCATCAGCTACTACGCGCAGGCGCGCGACATCGCGCGCGGCAAGCCGTCGAGCGAGACGCGCAGCGACATCTTCTTCCTCGAGATCCGCCCCTTCACCGAGGAGTTCGAGGCGGCGCAGAGCCAGGCCATGGCGGCCGGCGGCGGCGCCGGGTCGTTCGACGATCTCGCCGGCCGGCAGAAGGACATCATCATCGCGACGTGGCGGCTCGACAAGCGGTCGGGGGCGGGGAAGTCGGCCGACGACATCAAGGCCGTGGCGAAGAGCCAGGCCGAGTTGAAGGCGCAGGCCCTGCAACTTGCCGCGCGGATGAACCCGCCCCCGGCGCCCACACGTCGTCGCCAACCGCCACCGACGCCGACGCCGGCACCGGCACCTGCCCTGCCGGCGAACTCGCCGATGGCACAGGCCGTCGAGGCGATGACCCAGGCGCAGGCCGCGCTCGAGAAGCTCTCGACGAGCGGCGCCCTGCCGCACGAGAACGCCGCGCTCAACGCGCTGCTCAAGGCGCAGGCCGACCAGGTGCGGCGGCAGGTGGCGCGCCAGCAGAGTGGGCAGGGTGGCGGCGGCCAGTCCGGAAACCAGGATCTGTCGGCGCTGTTCGATCGCGAGTTGCAGCGCCAGCAGCAGACCAACTACGAGAATCGTCCGCAGGCGGCCAACCAGAACGAGCAGAACTCGCCCGAGCGCGCGGCCGATCGCCTCAAGGAACTCGCCCGCCGCCAGGAGGATCTCGCGCGCGAACAGCGCGAGCTGGCGAAGCGGCAGCAGCAGCTGCCGGCCGAGGAGCTGAAGCGGCGGCTCGAACGGCTGACACGCGAGCAGGAGCGCCTGCAGCGCGAGGCCGAGGCCGCGGCGAAGCAGATGGCGCAGGGGGGCGCGAGCGCGGCCCAGCGCAACGCCATGCGCGACGCCGCGCGCGAGATGTCGAACGCGGCGGGCGAGTTGTCGAAGAGCCGTGCCGACCAGGCCAGCGAGCGGAGCGCCAGGGCCAGCGAGCAGTTGCGCAACGCCTCGCGCGCCCTCGAGGGCGCGCTGCCCGATGCGCGCCGCCGTGCCGCCGGCGACTGGCAGTTCGACGCGCGCACGCTCGCCGAGGCGCAGCGGCGCCTGTCTGAGGCAGCCTCACGCGTTGCCGACAGCCAGCAGTCGTCGCGGCAGGCCGATGCACGATCGGAGGGCGGCCAGCCGCAGGGGCAACGGGGCCAACCGAGTCAGCAGGGACAGCAGGGTCAAGAGGGGCAGCAAGGCCAGCAGGGCCAGCAGCGAGGTGGTCAGCAAGGGGCCCAGGCCCAGGCCGGGGCCGGCGGCCAGCAGCAGGCGCAGGCAGGGCAGCAGGGCCAGGCTGGCCAGTCGTCGGCATCCTCGCCGGGTGGAAACCAGGGCTCGCAGGGGGCGTCGCCGGGCACGCAGGCAAGCGCCGCGAGTGCGGGTGCGTCCAGTGGCAGCCAGGCCCGGGGCGACGCCGCGCGTGAAGGACAGGCGCGCGCCGCCGACGCTCGCGACCAACTGCGCCAACTGGCGGGCGAGCAGGCGCGGCTGGCCGAGAGGGCTGCTACCCTCGACGACACGCTGCGCGCCCTGCGCGACGCCGCCACGCGCGGCGCGCAGCGCGACGAGGGCCTCGGCCGCGCGTCCGAGGCGTGGAATCGCGCCCGCGTCGACGAGGCCATGCGCGAGGCGGCCGAACGGGCGCGCCAGGACGCCGACGCGGCATCGCGGCAGGCGTCGGCCGCGGCCGAGCAGCGGGCCCGCGACGCCGCACGGCGCCTCTCGGAATCGGCGCGCACCGCGGCAGACGCGCTCGACCGCGCGGCCGATGCGGCCGCTGCCGCGGCGGCGGGCGATGCCGACTCGCGCAGGCTGGCCGAGCGCCTGG
>JAEUQQ010000231.1 GCA_016789685.1 Acidobacteriota bacterium
TCGGCCCAGATCGACCGCATCTTCACGGCGAACGAGTACGCGCCGCCGCGCTTCGGTCCGGCCCGGTGGCTGCCCGATGGGTCTGCCTACGCCATCGTCGAACGCGCTGGGCCGGCCACCGACATCGCCCGCTACGACGTCATCACCGGCGCGCGCACGGTGCTCGTGGCGGGCACCCGCCTGACGCCTCCGGGCGCCGCGACACCGCTCGACATCGCCGACTACGCGTGGTCGGACGATGGCAGGCGCCTGCTCATCTTCACGAACACGCGGAAGGTGTGGCGCGACCACACACGCGGCGACTACTGGGTGCTCGACCTCGCCGACGGGAACCTGCGCAAGCTGGGCGGCAGCGCGCCCGAGGCGTCGCTGATGTTCGCGAAGTTCTCGCCCGACGCCACGCGTGTGGCGTACGTGCGCGCCAACGACATCTACGTCGAGCGCCTCGCCGACGGGGTCGTGTCGGCTCTCACCACCGACGGCTCGACCACGACGATCAATGGCACGTCGGACTGGGTCTACGAAGAGGAACTCGGCGTGCGCGACGCGTTCACCTGGAGCCCCGACGGGCGCGCCATCGCCTACTGGCAGTTCGACACCTCGGGTGTCGGCGTTTTCTCGCTGATCAACAACACCGACACGCTCTATCCCGTGGTCACGCCGATCCCCTACCCGAAGGCGGGAAGCACGAACTCCGCCGTCCGCATCGGGGTCGTCAGCGCCAGCGGCGGCACGACCCGCTGGATGCAGACGCCCGGCGACGCCCGCGACTCGTACCTCGCGCACCTCTCCTGGCTCGACGCCGACACGCTGGCCATCCAGCAGTTGAACCGGTTGCAGAACCAGAACGACCTCCTGCTCGCCAATGCCAGGACGGGCGAGGTCAGCCGCATCTTCCGCGACGCCTCGACGACGTGGGTTGATGTCGTGGACGACCTGCACTGGATCGACGAGGGCGCCGCGGTCCTCTGGTTGTCGGAGCGCGACGGCTGGCGCCACATCTACCGCGTCTCGCGCGACGGCGCGCGCGTCGACGTCGTCACGCGGTTCGAGGCCGACGTCATGCGCGTCGCCGGCGTCGACGAGAAGGCCGGGGTCGTCTACTTCACGGCGTCGCCCGGCAACGCGACACAGGCCTACCTGTATCGCGCGCGGCTCGACGGCCGCGGCGCGCCCGAACGCGTGACGCCCGCCAGCCAGCCGGGGTCGCACACCTACACCATCGCGCCCGGCGCGCGCACGGCCTTCCACACGGTGTCGCGGTTCGACCAGCCGGCCGCGATGGACATCGTGACGCTGCCCCAGCACACGTCGCTCAGGCCGTTGACCGACCCGTCGGCGCTGGCGGCCAAGGTCGCCCCGCTGCTCACCCCGCCCGCGGAGTTCTTCTCGATCGACGCGGGTGGCGTGTCGCTCGATGGCTGGATGCTGAAGCCGTCGGGCTTCGACGCGACGAAGAAGTACCCGGTGATCGTCCACGTCTATGGTGAACCGGCGAGCCAGACCGTGACCGATCGCTGGGGCGGCGGACGCATGCTCTTCCACCGCGCGCTCGCCGAAGCCGGCTACCTGGTCGTGAGCTTCGACAACCGCGGCACGCCGGCGCCAAAGGGCGCCGCGTGGCGGAAGGTCGTCTACGGCACCGTCGGCGACCTGTCGTCGAAGGAGCAGGCCGCGGCAGTCCGGGCCCTCGCGTCGACGCGTCCCTACGTCGATGCGCGGCGCGTGGGCGTGTGGGGATGGAGTGGAGGCGGGTCGAACACGCTCAACTGCATGTTCCGCTATCCGGACGTGTTTGCCGTTGGGGTCTCGGTCGCACCAGTCCCCGACCAGCGGCTCTACGACACGATCTACCAGGAACGCTATATGGGCCTGCCGCAGACCAACCCCGAGGGGTACAAGATCGGTTCGCCGATCAACTT
>JAEUQQ010000245.1 GCA_016789685.1 Acidobacteriota bacterium
CGCCATGAGCACCCGGCGTGGGTGCCTGCGTCGCATCGCCATGCCCAGCCAGTAGGCAGCCTCTTCGGGCGCCATCGCCTCGACCCCATCGCTCACCGCCCGCATGTGCGTGCGGTTGCGCATGGGGGCGAGTGCGCGGAACGTGAGCCCGAGCCTGAGCGCGAGTGCCTCGTGCAGGTCGGCCCTGACGAGCGGCGTGTGGCGAACACCGCCGATGTCGACGCCGGCCGCGCGGAGCTGCTTCAGCACACGCGGCTCGACGAGCGCGAGATTCCGGCCAGCGAGTCCGCCGATGTAGTGAGGCTGCCGCACTTCTGGCGTCGCACGCGACGGCAACTGCCAGATCTCGAGCACGAGGTTGCCCGCCCCGGCCTTCGAGGCACGGAGTTCGTACGACGGGCGAATCCCCTCGCGCGGCGCGGTTCGCCTGGCCATCACGCCTCCTGGGCCTCGGCCTCGGCCGAGACGTAGGCGGCACCGCTCGCGAACCTCGCGAGGCGCTCGGTGATCTTCTCGGGCGCGTCCGACGTCAGGTCGAGTCCGCCCGTGAACGTGAACGTGTAGCGCGTCTGCAGGTCGGTCTCGCCCGCCGCGCGGAACTGTGCTTCGAGAAACTCTCGCAGCACCTCGCCATCCTCGAGACTCCCCTTGAACTCGAGGTCGAGGCTCGAGCCCGACGATGTCTCATACGCGGCCGTCAGCTCGAGATGGCGTTCGGCGTTCGGGACCTGCTTGCAGGCCGAGAGCAGCTTGAACGCGTCGGCCGTGTCGAAGACGCGCAACCAGAGCGTCTTGAGTCTCGCCACGCGCTTGCCACGCGCCTGCTCCCAGATGCGCATGAGCGCCTCCTTGAGCGGCGCCTCGGCCGCGAAGTGCTCGACGCCCGGAGGTGTGATGGTCGCCGGCGGGTCGGGCGGTTGAGGCGACGTCCCAGGGCCTCCACCGCCGCCGGGCTGCGGCGGATCGCTGACCGTCGGTGCCTTGCGAGGCCACAGGCCCTGCTGGCGCGCGTAGGCCGACGTGAAGACGAACGCGTTGTCGTCGATCCGGATGTCGGCCCACGGATCGCCCTTCCCCAGCAGCAGATCGCCGGCGCGGTACACGTAGACGTCTTCGTCGATGCCCTTCCTCACGAGCGCGATGAAGTTGCCGTCGCCGAGCAGCATCGGCAGTCGCGGATCCTTGCGGAACTCGTTGCGCAGCATCGCCGTGGTGATCTGGCCCTTCCGCAGCGGCGTCTGGTCGCGGACGTAGCTCGGCGCCAGCGGGTGATCGGTGTCGCGCAGCAGCTTGTTGTTGTCAGAGAGTGCGCGCTCGACCTGCTGCTGTCCCTTGCCCGGCTGGTCGGCCGTCGACGGGATGTCGAACGCGGTGTGCCCCAGCTCGACGAGCGCGCCCTCGACGCGGTTGTTCCTCGACGGGAAGAACATGTGGCGATAGCAGCGCTGGATCGCCACGGCGACCGCCTGCTCGGACTTCTGGTACAGCTCCTGGACCTTCTGCTGCTGGTGCGGGGGCAGGTCGGTCAGCGAACGCATCGCGCGCAGGGCCATGCGACGCACCATGGCGTGCTTCATGTCGTCGCGCAACTGCTCGTCGGCGACGAGGAACACAAGATGGTTCTGGAGCTGGCGGAAGTCGCCCTGGGTGCCCTTCGTGCGGAAGATGCGCTCGACCAGCGGCGGAATCTGCAGCCGGTCACCACGCACGGCGTCGGCGTCGTAGCCGATCAGAACGAGGCGGGGGCGGCCGTTGCCGATGTCGTCCGGGACGTCTTCGGGCCCAGCAGCAAACGGCACCAGTTCGAACGTGCCGCCGCTGAAGATGGTGCGGATCCGATCCTGCAACTCGGCGCGGGCGTCTTCCTTGTCGACGCTGGCCTCCTGTCGCCGTATCACGAGGTTGAGGTTGGCCTCGGCGAGGAAGCGCAGTGGCGCCATCGGGCGGTCGTCGAGATACGCGCTCTCGGCGACGAAGCGCTGCCGCGCGTCGTTGACGAACCCGAGATCGACACCAGGCGACAAGGTGGCGAACCGCAGTTCCTCAGCGTTGGTGCCCTGCAGCGCCGGGTTGAGGGCGAACGAGTTCCAGAGGATGGTGCGCGCCACGGCCGACGTCACCGGCGGCAGGCCGGCGTAGTGCCGCGCATCGAGGTCGGCGGCGAGCGACGTCCCGTCTTCCGACGACACGTCGTTGCGAATGGCGGGATCGTAGGCCGACAGTTCGAGACGCGTGACGAGTTCGTTGAGGATGGGCCCGTGGCCGGGATCGAGGTGGTGGACGTGGATGGCGTGCGCGTCTGCCGGACGTCGCTGCCAGAGCAGCGCCACGGCCTGCGTGAGGAGGCGCAACATGCCGCGCACGCGCTGGAAGTTGGCCAGCGTCGCGAGCTTGTCGGTGAGCACGTTCATCAGCGCCGGGTGGAACGGGTACCCGTCGAGGAACACCGCCGCACGGTCTTCGTGGACACGCTGGACCGGCAGGTCTGCCGCGTACCGCGTCCACAACTCACGGTAGGCGCCGACCACGGCTGCCGCGCCCGCATCGTCGATGCGCTGGAAGATGCGGCGGCGAAGGACCTGCACCGTCTCGTGTTCCGACGTGGGATCGAGCAGCGTCGCCTTGCGCGCCGCCACGCTCTCGGCCTCGGCAAGCCGGCTCGCCAGCGCCTCGTTCTCGTCGGCGTAGGCATCGCTGGCAACGCCTGCCTTCCCGATAGCCAGCGTGAACACCAGGGCCGCACCGGGTGAACTCTCGATGGCCTTGAAGAGTCCCGTCAGGAACGGCGTCAGTTGCCTGGCCTCGTCACGACCGTGGACCTTGCGCAGGTAGACCGACAACTCGTCGAGCAGGACGACCGTGGGCTGGCCGCCGAAGAGCGCGCGCAGCGTGTCGGCGCCGGGTGCGATGCGCTCTTCGTCGCTGCGGCGAACCGACTCGTAACCCTCGATGCCATTGAGCGCGTACGCCAGTTCGCCCCACGGCGTGTACGCGCGAACGCCGGCCCCCATCCGTCGCCCATTGACCGGATCGGCGTTCTCGCCATCGAACGCCGCCACGCGGACGACGGACCTGGGCAACAGCCCCGGACTCAGGAACTCCGGGATGTTCGGCACACCCGCGGCCCCACGTGCGAGGTGGCTGAGCGCGATGAGGGCGTGCGTCTTGCCGCCGCCGTACTGGGTGTCGAGCCGGAAGATCGACGACGCCTCGCCACCGGTGCCAGACAGCCGTCGGCACACGTTGTCGAGCAGCCGCTTGAGCCCGTCGGTCGGGTGCGTGTTGGCGAAGAACACCGCGGGGTCGAGGTACTCGGCCGGCCCCTCGCCCCTGAGGACCTGGGCCAGGTCTGCGGCGAACTCCGATTCCTTGACGGCACCCGTGAGAATGTCTGGCCGTGGTTCGCAGAGTTCGAACAGCGTTTTCATGCGGCGGTCACCTCGGGCGCCAGCCCGGCGATTCAGCAGGATGCCAGGGTCTCGTGACCGTTGGGGTCACAGGGGCGTGGCGACGATACCATGAGGCGGTGAAGTGGCACCGCTCCTGGCCGAACGGTGCCTGGGGTCAGACCGTGCAGAATGCAGTGATTCAAGATGTGACCCCTTCTGCCCTCTTCAGCCCTCCTCGGCCACCTCTCTTGTGAACCCTGGGGTCAGAGCGTGCAAAATGCGATGATTCAAGATGTGACCCCTCCTGTCGTTCGCACGGTCGTGGCGCTGGTGATCGGGGTGTCGCTCGCCAGTGCACAACCGGCACGCCTCACCTCGCTGGTCAACCCCTTCATCGGCACGGGCGGGCACGGGCACACGCACCCGGCCGCGACCCGGCCGTTCGGCATGGTGCAACTCGGCCCAGACACGCGCATGGGCGGGTGGGATGGGTCGTCGGGTTACCACTACTCCGACGCGCGCATCATGGGCTTCAGCCACACGCACCTGAGCGGCACCGGGATTCCCGACTACGGCGACGTGCTGCTCATGCCGATGTCGGGCACGGCGCGCACCAACAACGGCATCGACGGCACGCCAGGCTACTCCTCGTCGTTCTCGCACGCGGGCGAGATCGCATCGCCCGGCTACTACGGGGTGCTGCTCGACGATTCGGGCATCCGCGCCGAGATGACCGCGACGGTGCGGACGGGCATGCATCGCTACACGTTCCCGGCCGGACGCGAGGCCTTCGTCGTGCTCGACCTCGAGCATCGTGACGAGGTACTCGACGCGCTCGCCCGCGTGTCTGGCGATCGCACGATCGACGGCATGCGCCGCTCCACGTCGTGGGCAAAGGACCAGGCGGTCTACTTCAGCGCACGGTTCTCGCGCCCGTTCACGAAGGTGCGGCTGCTGCGCGACGACACCGACGTGCCGGGCCGCGAGGCGAGCGGCCGCCGCATCAAGGTCGTGCTCTCGTTCGGCATGGCAGGCGGGCCGCTGCTGGTCAAGGTCGGGCTCAGCGCGGTGAGCAGCGCAGGGGCAGCCGCCAACGTCGACGCCGAGAACCCCGGGTGGGACTTCGACGCGGTGTGGCGACAGGCCGAAGACGAGTGGGAACGCGAACTGTCGAAAATCCGCATCGCGGGCGGTACCGTAGCGCAACAGCGGATCTTCTACACGGCGCTGTACCACGCCCTGCTCGCGCCAAACGTGTTCATGGACGCCGACGGCAGCTACCGGGGCCGCGACGGGGCCGCGCATCGCGCCGACGGTTTCACCTATCACTCGGTGTTCTCGCTGTGGGACACGTATCGTGCCCTGCACCCGCTGCTCACGATCATCGACCAGCGGCGCACATCCGACTTCGTGCAGACGTTTCTGCGCCAGTTCGAGCAGGGTGGGCGCCTCCCCGTGTGGGAACTGTGGGCGAACGAGACCAACACGATGATCGGCTACCACGCGGTGCCCGTCATCGCCGACGCGTGGCTGAAGGGCATCGACGCCTTCGATCACGACCTCGCCTGGCGGGCCATGGTGCATAGCGCCGAGGAGGATCGGTTCGGCGTCGGCGGCTACATCCGCCAGGGGTTCGTGGCCGCCGATCGCGAACCCGAGAGCGTGTCGAAGACGCTCGAGTACGCCTACGACGACTGGACCATCGCGATGGTCGCGCGCCGGCTGGGCAAGACGCTCGATGAAGCGCGCTTCCTGCGCAGGTCGCAGTCGTGGAAGCACCTCTTCGACCCGCACACCGGCTTCATGCGCGCGCGCCAGGAGGGATTCTGGCTCGAGCCGTTCACGCCAGCGGAAGTGAACGTCCACTACACCGAGGCCAACGCGTGGCAATACAGCTTCTACGTGCCGCACGACGTCAGCGGCCTCATGCAGGCCCACGGCGGCCCCAAGGCCTTCGCGGCGAAACTCGACGCGCTCTTCTCGGCTGATTCGAAGACGTCTGGACGCGAGCAGGCCGACATCACGGGCCTCGTCGGGCAGTACGCGCACGGCAACGAGCCAAGCCACCACATGGCGTATCTCTACACGTTCGCCGGACAACCCTGGAAGACGCAGGCACTGGTGCGGCGCCTGATCGACACGATGTACGCCGACGCGCCCGACGGGCTCGCGGGCAACGAGGATTGCGGCCAGATGAGCGCGTGGCTCGTGTTCAGCGCCCTGGGGTTCTACCCTGTCACGCCGGGCTCGGGCGACTACGTCATCGGCGCGCCGCTCTTCGACGAGGCGACCATCACGCTCGAAACGGGCCGCACGTTCACCATCAGGGCGTCAGGTGCCTCGCCAGCGGCTCCCTACGTGCAACGGGCCACGCTCAACGAGCGCCCGCTCACGCGCGCGGTCGTGTCGCACGCCGACATCATGGCGGGCGGCGTGCTGTGGTTCGGGATGGGCACGACGCCAAACACCGCCTGGGCGTCGGCGCCCGACGCGTGGCCGCACACGGCGGTGACGACGCCGCTGATCAGTCCGGCGCCGTTTGCCGTCGCAGGCCGGAGCGATTTCACCGGCTCGACGCCGCTCACGCTCGCGTCGCTCGACCCGGCGGCGACCATCCACGCAACGGTCGACGGCTCGCTGCCGACGCCTGACCTGCCGCGCATCACGTCTCCGATCACGATCGAGGAATCGTCCACGGTGCACGCGATCGCGGTGTCGCCGGGCTCGCCACCATCGGCGCCGGTGACGTTCGTGCTGCACGAGGTGCCGGCCGGGGTCAGCGTCGCGACCAGCGAACCATGGGCGCCGCAGTACAGCGCGGGCGGCGCGACGGCGCTCATCGACGGGCGTCGCGGAGGCACCGACTTCAGGCTCGGTCAGTGGCAGGGCTACCGCGTTTCCTCGTTCACGGCCACGATCGACGTCGGGACGGCGCGGAGCATCTCGCAGGTGTCGGCCGGGTTCCTCCACGAACCCGGTGCGTGGGTGCTCATGCCGCGCGGCATTGACGTCGAGGTGTCGCTCGACGGCGTGCGGTGGTCGGCCATGCCGGGCGCAAAGACGACGACGGATCCACGCGACAAGGCCACACGTCGCGAAGACGCCGTCGTGCGCTTCGCGTCATCGACCGAGGCCCGGTTCGTCCGGGTGCACATCGCGGGCTACGGCACGCTGCCGGCCTGGCACCTCGGTGCCGGCGAACTGTCGTGGATCTTCGTCGACGAGATAGAGGTGCGCTAGCGCACTGTCGTCGAGGCAGCGTCACGGATCCTGCCGCTCCTCGCCACCGGCGCGGCGGAGTGAGGGGGAGGAGGAACGTCCGGGTCGCCCCCTGAATACCCCACGCGTCGATTCAGTCGATGCCCGTCGCTGGGGGGCTCTGCTGAATCGGAACGTCGTCGTCCCACAACCACGGCAACTGCAGCTCGAGTGCCTCGAACGGTTCGGCACGGACCGACGCGCGGCCTGCGAAGGTGCCGACGATGGTCCAGGCCCCGCCGGCGAGTCGCAGTACCTCGAGCGTCTGCGCGAGGGGATCGATGATCCACGTGTGGCCGACGCCGTGTTCGGCGTAGATCCGCAGCTTCTTCGTGCGGTCGAGGATCTCGGTCGACGGCGACACCACCTCGCAGACCCAGTCGGGAGCGACCGCGAAGTAGGCAGTATCGGGAAGGCGCGGCAGGCGCGTGCGCCGCCAGCCTGCCACGTCGGGCACGAGCACCTGCGCGTCGAGGTGGAGTTCGGGCTCGAAGTAGATGCGCCATCCACCCTGGCCCGGCGGCCCCTCGCCGAACGCCACGCGAATTCTTGCGCCGACAGCCGTGTGCGCGTTTGCGTGGCGCGGCGCAGGCCGCGGCGACGTCCACAGCTCGCCATCGACGATCTCGGCCACGAGGATCTCGGGCACGGCGACGAGGTCGTCGAAGGTGGCCGGTCGTCCGAGTTCGACTCTTGGCATGGATGGCGTCGTCATGGCCCGTCCGCCTGCAGGCGGCGGGCCGCACGGTGTTCGGGCCAATTGCAGCGGATTGTGTTGCCGGAGCCCTCTGTTGGGTCAACTCACGTTGTCGCACGACACCGTGGGTTGTCAGCGCGCCACACGACGAAACCGACGATCCCATCGTCGATGCCGTGAACGCAAGCACCGCGGGCAGGACGACCGCCTCGAGCGGCGGCCTGTCGGCCCCCGTGCGCCCAGTCCAGCTCGAGGATCGGTCTACGCGGTGCGCTGCCGGGTGCGCCAGCGATCGAGGGCCACGGCGGCGACGATGATGAGGCCGATGATGATCTCCTGCACGTAGCTCGGCCAGCCCATCTGCTGACTGCCGTTGCGCAGGAACGCCATCGTCAGCGCGCCGATGATGGAGCCCGCGATGCCGCCCTCGCCGCCGTTGAGGCTCGCCCCGCCGATCACGACGGCCGCGATGATGTCGAGCTCCGTGCCGCTGGCAACCGTCGGATCGCCCTGGCGCAGCCGCGACATCTGCATCGCCCCGGCGAGGCCGACCAGTGCGCCGGCGAGCACGTAGACGCGCTGCCGGATCGACTCGACCGCGACACCGGCGGCGCGCGCGGCCACTTCGTTCGAGCCGATCGCGTAGACCCGCCGGCCGAACACCGTATGTGTCAGGACGAGCGACGCGATCACCGCGAGGATGGCGGCCAGCCAGATGCCGGGCGCCACCAGCATCCAGGCCTGGGCCGGGAAGGTCACCGCAAGTTCATTGATCCACGTGTCGGGAATGTTGACCGTGCGCTCGCCCGCCAGCCACTTGGCCACGCCACGTGCGGCGCCCAGCGTGCCCAGCGTGGCGATGAAGGGAATGACCTTCACGCGGGTGACGAGCATCGCGTTCCAGGCGCCCACGACCGCGCCGGTGAGCACGGCCGCCGCGATCGCCCAGGTGGGCGAGCCTCCGTCGCGCAGCACCAGGGCCGCGACGATGCCAGCCAGGGCAATGACCGACCCGACCGACAGGTCGATGCCCCCCGACACGATGATGAATGTCATCCCGATCGCGCCGAGGCCCACGATGAGCGTCTGCGCGAGGATGACGCGGAGGTTCTGGAGCGACAGGTAGCGCTCGGGCGCGCCGGTGAGAATCGAGAACACCAGGGCCACGATCACGAGGCCGATGAGCGGCGCGAAACGCTGGGCCCACCGCGACATCGCGGGCATCACGACACCTCCGAGGGAGCATGGGCCGAGGCGCCCATCGCCGCTTCGAGCAGCGAGGCCTCGGTGAACTCCGACGCGCGGCGCGCGGGCTCGAGCCGGCCCCGGCGCATCACCGCGATGCGATCGCACATGCCAAGCAGTTCTGGCAGGTACGAGCTGACGAACACCACCGCGCAGCCCTCGCGGGCACGCTCGACGATCAGTTCGTAGATCTGGGCCTTGCTGGCCACGTCGATGCCACGCGTCGGCTCGTCGAGCAACAGGATCCTGGCGCGCTGGTGCAGCAGGCGCGCGAGCGCGACCTTCTGCTGGTTGCCGCCCGAGAGTGTCCTGACCAGCGCGGCGGCGTTGGCGTATCGCGTGCCCATCGCGTCGAGGTGCGTGACGGCGAGCCGGTGTTCCTCCGCCGCGGCGATCCAACCACGCGTCGCCGACTGGTGCACGTCGCTGAGCGTCACGTTCTCGACGAGTGACCGTTCGACGAGCAGGCCCTCGTGGCGGCGATCCTCACTGACGTAGCCGACACCGGCGCGGATGCGATCGGCGGGCATCGTCGATGCGCGCACGTCGCGATCGTCGATGCGGACGGCATCGGCCTGGCAGGCGCGCAACCCGAACAGGGCGCGCACGAGTGTCGAGCGTCCCGACCCGATCAGGCCGGCGATGCCGAAGATCTCTCCGGCGTGCACGTCGAACGACGCGTCGCGCACCTTCGGCGGCACCGACAGGTTCCGCACCGACAGCGCCACGGCCGGGCCCGGGTCTCGCCCTTCGACTCGCCCTTCGACTCGCCCTTCGACTCGCCCTGCGGGCTCGCTCAGGGCGGGCCCGGCGCGTCGGGAGGGGGATCGCTGCGGGTAGCGGTGCGTGAGGTCGCGTCCGGTCATGGCCCGGACGATGGCCTCGTCGTCGACCTCGGGGATCGTGCCGGCGAGCACGCGCCGCCCGTCGCGCATCACGGTGATGTCGGTGGCGATCTCGCGGATTTCCTCGAGCGCGTGGCTGATGTAGACCACGCTGACGCCAGCGGCCGCGAGCTTGCGCACGACGGCAAACAACCGCTCGACGTCGATGCGCTGCAGGCTGCTGGTGGGCTCGTCGAGCAGGATGACCCGCGCGCGAATCGCCACCGCACGGCAGATCTCGACGACCTGCTGCATCGCGGGCGACAGGCGATCGACGCGCGTGCCCGGATCGAGGTCGACGTGGCCGAGCAGCGCCAGGGCCTCGGTGGCGCGGCGGCGGTTCTCGGGGTGGTCGAGCACGCCGTAGCGCTGCGACTCGACGCCGACGAGGATGTTCTCCCACACGCTCAGGTGGGGGAACAGCGAGAGTTCCTGGTGGACGAGGACGACGCCCTTCGTGCGGGCGTCGCGCGGATCGCGTGGCGCGTACGGCTCGCCGTCGAGCCGCATCTCGCCGGCGTCGGGCTCGAGACCACCCGCCACCATCCCGACCATCGTGCTCTTGCCCGCCCCGTTCTCGCCGACGAGGGCGTGCACGGATCCCGGCGACACCTCGAGCGCGGCTCCGTCGAGCGCCCGCGTGGATCCGTACTGCTTGACCAGCCCGGCGAGGGCCAGGCGCGGCGTCATCAGGGCGCGCTCGGCGTGGCCTGCGGGCGCAGCATCTTCTGGACGTCGGGCGTCGCGAGGTTCCTGGCCGTCACGACCGCCACGCCGGTGTCGATGCGCGACTCGACCGGTTTG
>JAEUQQ010000252.1 GCA_016789685.1 Acidobacteriota bacterium
CGGACGGTGAGCCTGCGCCCGTGCACGCCGTGGCGGTGACCAGCGATGGCTACAGCCTGCGGTTCAACCTCGACGGCTTCGTCGAGCCGAGCACCCGCGCCGGGCGGCGGTACGCGCGGCCGGTCGAGGGGGTCGAGGTCGTGGGGGTCCAGGCGATCACCGGCAGCGAAACCATGATCGCCGTGACGCGCGATGCGCGGGCCCTGCTGTGCCGGGTGGACGAAGTGAACCTCCTGGCGGGCCCGGGCAAGGGGGTGATCCTGATCAAGATCGACCCGGCCGACGACCGCGTCCTGGGCTTCCTGGCCTCGAGGGGCGATCGCGACCTGATGACGGTCGAGACAAGCCGTGGTGCCCTGCAGACCGTCAGCAGCGCCAAGTACGACCTCACGAGCCGGGGCGGCCGCGGCCGCGAACTGCTCCAGCGCGGGCAGTTCGCGCGGGTCGTTCCGCCGGCGGTCGAGGCGCCTGCGGCGTTGTCCGCGTCGTCATAGCCTGCGCGTGGAAGCCATCGGTCTGCAATGCAGACCATGCAATGTGTAATGCATGACAGATGATTCTTGCCGCGCGAGAGTCATTTGGTGCATACTCACGGCCGTTGTTCCAAGCGGGCCCGAGTTGGCTGGCGTTGTGTCGGCCCCTCCGGGCCGCCGTGCCACGAAAGGACGTCCCGCCCATGGGTTCCGCCGCTTCCCGAGACGCCATTCAGTCCATCCGTGCCTGGGCGATGCAGCCGACCTCGTCGGCCGACGCGCCGGCCCGAGCCACCGAGACGTTTGGCCAGCTGGTCTTTGGCGACGCGGTCCAGAAGGCGCGGCTGCCGAAGGACGTCTACCGGGCCTTGCGGCGCACCATCGAACGGGGCGTGCCCCTCGACCTCTCGGCGGCCGACGCCATTGCCAACGCCATGAAGGACTGGGCGGTCGAGCACGGCGCGACGCACTACACCCACTGGTTCCAGCCGATGACGGGGATCACGGCCGAGAAGCACGACGCGTTTCTGACGCCGACGCTCGACGGCAAGGCCGTCGCCGAGTTCAGCGGCAAGGAACTGGTCAAGGGCGAGCCTGACGCGTCGAGCTTTCCGTCGGGCGGGATGCGCAGCACGTTCGAGGCGCGTGGTTACACGGCCTGGGATCCGACCAGCCCGCCGTGGCTGCTCAAGTCGTCGCACGGCGCGACCCTGGTCATCCCCTGCGCGTTCGTGAGCTGGACCGGCGAAGCGCTCGACAAGAAGGCGCCCCTGCTCCGGTCGATGGAGGCCATCTCGGCCCAGGCCCTGCGCATCCTGCGCTTGTTCGGGTCGAAGGCCGAGCGTGTCTTCACCACCTGCGGGCCCGAGCAGGAGTACTTCCTCGTCGACAGCCACTTCTTCTTTGCACGGCCCGACTTGATCAACGCCGGGCGCACGCTCTTCGGGGCGCGGCCGCCCAAGGGCCAGGAGATGGAGGACCAGTACTTCGGCTCGATTCCCGAGCGTGTGCTGGCCTTCATGATGGAGGTCGAGAACGAGCTGTACAAGTGCGGCGTTCCGGTCAAGACACGCCACAACGAGGTGGCGCCGAGTCAGTACGAGCTGGCGCCGATCTTCGAGAACGCGAACGTCGCCACCGACCACCAGATGATGACGATGGAGGTGCTCAAGCGCGTGGCGCCGAAGTTCGGGCTCACCTGCCTGCTGCACGAGAAGCCCTTTGCCGGGGTCAACGGCTCGGGCAAGCACGTCAACTGGAGCCTCTCGGACGATCAGGGCAACAACCTGCTCAATCCCGGCGACACCCCCCACGACAACCTGCAGTTCCTCGTGTTCTGCGTGGCCGTGATGCGCGCCGTCGACCGGTTTCAGGGGCTGCTGCGGGCGAGCATCGCGAGCGCGGGCAACGACCATCGCCTCGGCGCCAACGAGGCGCCGCCGGCCATCCTGTCGATCTTCCTCGGCGACCAGCTGGCCGACATCTTCCGCCAGATCGAGGAAGGCGGCGCCAAGACCACGAAGAAGGGCGGCGCACTCGACACGGGCGCCACGGTGCTGCCGAAGTTGCCGCGCGACGCGGGCGATCGCAACCGTACCAGTCCGTTTGCGTTCACGGGCAACAAGTTCGAGTTCCGCGCGGTGTCGTCGAGCCAGAACGTCGCCTGGCCGAACATCTGCCTCACCCTGGCCGTGACCGAAGCGCTCGACTACGTCGCGAGCGACCTCGAGGCGGCCGTGAGCGGCGGGCAGACGCTCGACGACGCGGTGGCGGCGCTGCTGGTGGCGATGACCAGGGCCCACAAGCGCATCGTCTTCAACGGCAATGGCTATTCCGACGAGTGGCGCGACGAGGCGGCCCGCCGCGGTCTGCTCAACCACCGCGACACGGTGTCGGCGCTGCCCGAACTGGTTGCCCCGGGGGTGGTCGAGACCTTCGAACGCTACAAGGTCATGAGCGCGCGTGAGGTGCAGGCGCGCTACGACGTCGCGCTCGAGAGCTACAGCAAGACCATCAATGTCGAGGGCCAGCTCATGGTCCTGGTGTCGAACCGCTACATCCTCCCGGCGGCCCTGGGCTACCAGACCGATGTTGCGCAGACCGTGGCGTCGGTGAAGCAGGCGGGCGCCTCGTCGCTGGCCGCCGAGAAGACGCTCACCCGCCTGTGCGAACTGGTCGATGCGGCGCGGTCGCAGACCGACAGCCTGATGCACGCGCTCGAGCACGGCGGGGGTTCGCCCGAGGAGCATGCCCGGTACTTCCGAGACGAGGTCGTGCCGCGCATGCAGGCGTTGCGCGAGACGTGCGACCACCTCGAGGTCGTGATGCCCTCGGCCCGGTGGCCGCTGCCGACCTATCGCGAGATGCTGTTCATCAAGTAGCCATCACGGGCGGCCGCGTGGCCGTCCCGCCGCTCCTCCGCTTCCCTCCGCGGGACGTTCCCGGCGCATGATGCCCGGGAGCGTCCCGCGCTTTTGTGTACACTCTCCCCTGCAATGGCGTCGTATACCGCAAAAGACATCACCGTCCTCGAAGGGCTCGAGCCCGTGCGCAAGCGCCCGGGCATGTACATCGGCGGCGTCGGCAGCGCCGGCCTGCATCACCTGGTGTGGGAAATCGTCGACAACGCGGTCGACGAGGCCATGAACGGGTTTGCCTCGAGCATTGGCGTCACCCTCCATGAGGATGGCGCGTCGATCACGGTCAGCGACGATGGCCGTGGCATCCCCGTCGACGTCCACCCCAAGACGAAGCAGAGCGCGCTCGAGGTCATCTTCACGGTGCTCCACGCCGGTGGCAAGTTCGAGCACGGCAACTACAAGACGTCGGGCGGGCTGCACGGCGTTGGCGCCAGCGTCGTCAACGCGTTGTCGAAGGAACTCGTGGCGACCGTCAGGCGTGACGGGTTCCAGTGGGAGCAGCGGTTCAGGCAGGGCGTGCCACAGGGCGGTATCACGAAGCTCGGGCCGGCCCGTGGGACGGGCACCACGGTGTACTTCCATCCGGACTCGACCATCTTTCCGAAGATCGAGTTCGACGCCGACCTGATCCGCGAGCGGCTCGAGATCGCCAGCTACCTGCACAAGGGCGTGCGCATCACGTTCGACGACCAGGTGTCGTCGCGCAAGGACGTGTTCGCGCACGACGAAGGCATCGTCGCCTACCTGCAGAAGCTGGTCGTCGCCCGCGGCGCGCGGGCCGTGCACGACGCCGTGTTCCCGTTGTCGAAGGAGGGCGGCGTGAGGCTCGACCTCGCGCTCCAGTGGACCGAGGCGACCGACGAGCTGATCCGCAGCTACGTCAACGGGATCCCGACCGGGTCGGGTGGCACGCACGAGGGCGGCCTGCGTGCCGGCATCGGCAAGGCCATCCGCAACTACATCGAGACGCACAACCTCACGCCCAAGGGCGTGACGCTGACGGCCGACGACCTGCGCGAGGGCCTGACGGGCGTGCTCAGCGTGTTCATCGCCGAGCCGCAGTTCCAGGGCCAGACCAAGGACCGCCTCAACAACCCCGAGGTGCAGTCGGCGGTCGACGGGCTCGTGCGCCCGGCACTCGAGCACTGGCTCAATCACAACATCTCGGTCGCCGAGGCGATTGTCGCGCGCATCGTGCTCGCGGCGCGCGCGCGCGAGGCCAGCCGCGCGGCGCAGCAGGAAGTGACGCGGAAGACCTCGCCGGGCAATCGGCTCAACCTGCCCGGCAAACTGAGCGACTGCACCGCGTCGGGCACGGCGGAATCGGAACTGTTCATCGTCGAGGGCGATTCGGCAGGCGGGTCGGCCAAGCAGGGGCGCGACCGGACGAGGCAGGCGATCCTGCCGCTGCGGGGCAAGGTGCTCAACGCCGAGAGCGCCTCGCTGTCGAAGGTGCTCGAGAACAAGGAACTGTCAGACCTGGTCACGGCGCTCGGCTGCGGGCTCGGCAAGAACTTCGACGCGACCCGCCTGCGCTACGGCAAGCTGATCCTGCTGGCCGACGCCGATTCGGACGGCCACCACATCTCGACGCTGCTGTTGACGTTCATCTACCGGCACCTGCCGCAACTGATCCACATGGGCCGGGTCTACCTGGCGCAGCCGCCGCTTTACCGCATCGACATCGGCAAGGAGACGCACTGGGCGCTCGACGAGGCGCAGAAGGCGGCGATCCTTGCGCAGCACAAGGGCCGGGCGACGCCGGAGATCACGCGCTTCAAGGGCCTCGGCGAGATGATGCCCAAGGTGTTGTGGGAGACGACGCTCAACCCCAAGACCCGGCGCCTGCTCCGGGTCGAGATCACCGATGCGCTCGTGACCGACCGCGTCATCAACGAGTTGATGGGCAAGGACGCGTCGGCCCGCTTCCGCTTCATCATGGATCGCGCCGAAGAGGCGCGCGAACTCGACCTCACCTGACGGCGCGCCGGCGGAGCCCGCCGCGGCGAGGCGGCACTGCGGTCAACGTCGAATCGTCGGATGCACGATCTCGTGGTCGTCGAACGACTCGAGGTGCGTCACGAACTCGACGTCGAACGCGACCTGCTGTTCGACGGTCTGCTCGACGGCCGTGGCGATGCGGTGGGCCTCGCCGAGTGGCATCTCGAACGGGAACAGCAGGTGGACGTCGACCAGGACGCGCTGCCCGAGGCTGCGCAGGCGGACCTCGTGGAAGCGCATGCCGCGCGCACGGCATTCGGTGGTTAGCGCGTTCTCGACCGCGCGCCTGACCTCGGGGTCGGAGTAGTCCATCAATCCAGCCACTGAACGCCGGATCAGGCCCCCGCCCGACCACAGGATGTTGAGCGCGACCGCGATCGCGCACAGGGGGTCGAAGGGCTTCCAGCCCGTCCAGATGACGAGCAACAGGCCAAGCACGACGCCGAAACTCGTCCAGCTGTCGGTCAGGACGTGCTTCCCGTTGGCCTCGAGGATGAGTGACCGGCTCTTCCGGCCGGTGTAGACCAGGTAGCCTCCGAGGGCGGCATTGAGCGCGCCAGCCGCGGCCACGATGGCCGTGCCGACGCCGAGTTGCTCGATCTGCAGGCCGGCCATCCACTTCTGGATGGCGGCGACGATGATCGTGAGGGCCGCGATGATGATCAGCGCCCCCTCGAACCCCGCCGAGAAGAACGCTATGCGCTCGTAGCCGTAGTTGAAGCGCGTATTCGCCGGACGCGCACTGAGCCACAGGCTGAAGGCCGCGAACGCCACGGCGATCACGTGGATGATCGACTCGGCGGCGTCCGACATGATCGCTGCCGAGCCGGTGATGGCGTAGGCGAACGTCTTGCCCCCGAGCATGGCCACGCCGACGATCAGCGAGAGTCGCATGGCCAGTCGCTGGTCGGCGGCGCTGGCAGGAGGTGTGGCGGGAGCATCCATGAGACGGCCGGCGTGGCGTGGAACCGCGCCGGGGCGCCAGCGTAGCACGCGTGCTAGACTCGGGCTGCGCGATTCGGCGATATTCATACGGGATTCATGTTTTTCCCGGATGCCGAACGCGGCGGAGCCTGACCCGGGCCGCCCACGAACGCCCCGACGACGCCAGCCTGAGCCCGACACCCCCGCAGGACCGAACGTTGCCCGCACGCACCCTGACCGACGTTACCGCCCTCCGGCCGCCCGTCTTGCCGGCGCCAGACGGCCGGGTGTACGCCGACGGGAAGTTCCTCGGGCGCGCTGGTGAGCGGTTCCTGATCAAGGGCGTCACCTACGGCACGTTTGCCCCCGACGCCCACGGCGTGCAGTTCCCGCCGCTCTCGCAGGTCACGCGTGACTTTGCCGCGATGGTGGCCGCCGGCCTCAACACCGTGCGGGTCTACACCCCACCGCCCCTCGAGGTGCTCGACGCAGCCGGCGCGTGCGGATTGCAGGTGATGGCGGGCCTGCCGTGGGCGCAGCACATCGCGTTTCTCGACGATGCCTCGACGCTCGCAGACGCCCGCGAGTCGGTGCTGTCGGGCGTGGCAGCCGTGGCGCGGCACCCGGCGGTGGCGCTCTGTGCCCTGGGCAACGAGATTCCGGCGAGCGTCGTGCGGTGGCACGGCGCGTCGCGCATCGAGGAGTTCCTTGCCTCGCTCTACGCCGACGCGAAGACCCTGGCGCCCGACACGCTCTTCACGTACGTCAACTTCCCGCCGACCGAGTTTCTCGACCTGTCGTGCTTCGACGTGGCGTCGTTCAACGTCTACCTGCATCGCGACCGCGACCTGCGCGCGTACCTGGCCCGCCTGCAGCAGGTCGCCGGCCTGCGGCCGCTGCTGCTCGCCGAGGCCGGGGCCGACAGCGTGCGCGAAGGCCTCGACGGCCAGGCGCGCATCACCGCGGGACACATCAGGGCGGCGTTCGAGGAAGGCGCGTGCGGGGCCGTCGCGTTCGCGTGGACCGACGAGTGGTGGCGCGGCGGCAACGACATCACTGACTGGCACTTCGGCCTCGTCGATCGCGACCGTGAGCCCAAGCCGGCGTTGACGGCCGTGTCACAGGCGTTCGCAGACGCGCCCTTCGCTCCAACCGTGCAGCAGGCGTGGCCCAGGGTCTCGGTGGTGGTCTGCGCCTACAACGCTGCCGACACCATCGGCGAGTGCCTCGCGTCACTCGCGCAGTTGTCGTACCCCGACGTCGAGACCATCGTGATCAACGATGGCTCCAGAGACGACACCGGCGACGTCGCGCGCACCTTCGCCGGCGTCCGTGTCATCGACATCCCCAACGGGGGGCTCTCGGCGGCTCGCAACCTCGGCCTCCAGGTGGCGACGGGTGAGATCGTGGCCTATACGGATGCCGACGTCCGGGTCGACCGCGACTGGCTGACGTTCCTGGTGCAGCCGTTCGTGCAGTCGGATGTCGTCGGTTGTGGCGGCCCCAACGTCGTGCCGCCCGACGACCCGTGGCTGGCCCAGTGCGTCGCGCGCGCCCCCGGCGGCCCGACACATGTGCTGCTCGACGATCGCACGGCCGAGCACGTGCCCGGCTGCAACATGGCCTTCAGGCGCGCCGCGCTCGCGGCCATTGGTGGATTCAACCCGATCTACCTGCGCGCCGGCGACGATGTGGACGTGTGCTGGCGACTGATGGCGGGTGGCGGACGGATCGGATTCGCGCCGGCGGCCCTCGTCTGGCACCGGCACCGCGCCAGCGTTCGTGCCTACTGGCGCCAGCAGGTCGGCTACGGCGAGGGTGAGGTGTGGCTGATGCACCAGCACCCCGACAAGTTTGCCGGCGGCCACGTGCTGTGGCATGGGCGGATCTACAGCCCGCTGCCCTACATCCGGTCGCTGACGAGCCGCAGGCTCGACACCGGGGTGTGGGGCCTCGAGGCGTTTCCGTCGGTCTACCACACGGGCGCGCAACCATGGGCGTACCTGCCGCACAGCATGTCGTGGCACGTGGCGACGGTCGTGCTGCTCGGGCTCGGTGCCCTCCTGCTGGGCATCGACACGTCGCGTGGCGCCGGCTGGCTCGCGCTGCTGATGGCCTTTGGCGCCGCGGCCACGACAGCCTGGCGCTGCCTCGATCACGCGCGACGCACCGACGTCGCGAGCGTGGCACCGCTACCCGGGCGCAGCCCGCGCACGAGCCGGTGGATCCTGCGGGCGACCATCGCGTGGCTGCACGTCATTCAGCCAGTGGCGCGCATTCGTGGCCGCCTGCGCGGGTGGCTCGAGCCACCACAGGTGCCCGCAGTGGCCGCGACGATCTCGCGGGCGACCGCCCGGCCGTTGCCCCACGTGGGCGACGCGTGGAGCGCGCTGCGCCTGCTTGCGGGCGCGAGCGCGGAAGATCGGTACTGGAGCGAGAGGTGGCTGAGCATCGACCACGTGCTGCACCACGTGCTCGACGCGCTGCGCCTGGCCCGCCTCACGCCCTGGATCGACATCTCTGACGGCCTCCAGCAGTCGCGCGATGTCTCACTGGCGCTCGGTCGCTGGGGCTGGTACGACCTGGCGGCGCTGGTCGAGGAGCACGCCGGCGGGCGCGTCCTGGTGCGCGTGCGCACGACGCTGCGCCCGAGCGCGCTGACGGTGGCACTCGCCGTGGTCTCGTTCGGCGCGATTCTCGCGGCGTCGATGACGACGTGGTCGCGACTCGGGCCGCTGCCCGCGTTTGCGACGATGCTGCTGGCGTTCAGCACTCTCGCCTACACCGTCTACCGGTCGGCGGGCACGCTGGCCGGCCTCAGGGGCGTCGTGCGGCATGCGTTCGAGTCGCTCGGAGCCTCGCCGATCGGTGGGGCGCGGCCGCATGTGCGTTTCGCCCCCGACCTCGCGCTGTGGGGATACGTGGCGCGCTCGGCGCTGGCCAGCCTGTTCGTCGTCGGCCTCGCCATCGGCGGCGCAGAACTGGTGCATGACGCCGCCGTGACCACGGCGCAGCGGTTACAGGCCGTGCCGGTCGAAACGCCCGAGGTCGTGCCCGGGCCGGCGTATCGGGCGCCAACCGTTGGCCTGGCCGTCGCGCCGAATGGCGACCTCTACCTGGCCGATGCCAACGGCGAAGCCATCAGGCGCGTGAGTGCCGCCGGCGTCACCTCGACCGTCGCGGGCATGCCGATGCCGGCCTCGCGCACGACGGCGGCGCTGCCCCGCGGCGCCGTGTTCGACACGCCGGGCGGCGTCGCCGTGGCGGCCAACGGCGACCTGTTCGTGGCCGACACGCAAGGGCACCGCGTGTACCGCGTTGACCGCACCAAGGGAACGGCGGTGGTGGTGGCCGGGGATGGCAAGGCCGGGTTTGCCGGCGATGGCGGGCCGGCGACCGCCGCGCAACTCAATCAGCCGACGTCGGTCGCGGTCGATCGCAAGGACGGCCTGGTGATCGCCGACGCCGCCAATCACCGTGTGCGGCGTGTCGACATCCGCACCGGCAAGATCACGACGATCGCTGGCGACGGTACGATCGCCGACTCCCCCGATGTCGGCGACGATGGGCCGGCGGTGTCGGCGCACCTGGCCTGGCCGAGCGACCTGGCCGTTTCGCCCAGCGGCGACATGTTCGTGGCCGACACCGGGCATCATCGCGTGCGGCGCATCGACGGACGGACGGGACGCATCTCGACCATCGCGGGTAACGGCCTGCCGGGTGCGGCGGGCGACGGCGGCCCTGCGCGCGCGGCGAACCTGTCGGCGCCGACCGGTCTCGCGCTCGTATCGCGCAAGCAACAGGTCACCCTCTACATCGCCGACTCCTCGAACGGCCGGGTGCGCGTGGTCACCCCCGACGGCGTCATCAACACGCTCGCGATCCCCAACGCGCTGAAGTTCGGCGCGCCCGCCCGTCTCGCCTATCACCCGGGCGGATGGCTGTACATCGCGGGTGACCAGCAGAATGAACTCGCGGCCGTGACCCTCGACGGCCGGCCGGCCTCGCGCGCGCGGCTGCCACGCACCAAGGCGCCCGTGCGGAGGGCGATGTGAGCAGTGCGCCGGCTGGCACGCGCCCGTCGCACCGCGGCCTGCTCGCGTGGACGCTATCGTTCCTGCGGCCGTACCGTTGGCTCGTCGCTGCGTACGCCCTCCTGTCGCTGGTCGAGGTGGCGCTCGGCGTCCTGGCCCCCTGGCCCCTGAAGGCGGTCGTCGACAACGCGGTGGGGCGTCAGCCCCTGCCGCCTGCCGTCGACGCGCCCCTGCGCGCGGTCGCGGGCGACAGCCAGATGGGCATGGTCCTGGCCATCGTCGTGGCCGGCCTCGTGCTGCAGGTGCTCAACCAGCTCGTCTCGGCGGTGCACACGCAGGTCATGGTCGTGACCGGCCAGCGCATGGTGCTCGACCTGCGCACCCGGCTGTTCGACACCCTGCAGGCGCTGCCGTTGCGCCATCACGTGCACACCAGCACGTCCGATGCCGTCTTCCGCGTCGAAATCGATGCCTACTGCATCGACAACCTCGTGATGAAGGGCATCTTCCCGCTCGTGACCGCCGTGCTCACGCTGCTGGTGATGTTCCTGGTGCTCCTGCGCCTCGACGTCCAGATCGCCCTGTTGTCGCTGCTCGTCGTGCCGTTCCACTACGCCAGCCTGCGGTACTACATCAACAACCTGGCCGACCGCGCCGAGCGGGTGCAGCAACTCGAGTCGCGCGTGTACTCGCGCCTCTACGAGACGTTCTCGGCGATCAAGCTCGTGAAGAGCTTCGTGCGCGAGGTCTTCGAGCTGGCGCGTTTCACCGAGACGGCGCGCGCCGGCATGGAGGCGCGCATCCGCCTCACCTGGCAGGAGTCGATCTTCAACGTCGTCGTCAGCGGCATCACGATCGTGGGCACGGCCGTGGTGCTCTCGGCCAGCGCGGCGGCCGTGATCAACGGCCGCCTGACCATCGGCGTCCTGCTGGTCGTCGTGGCCTACCTCCAGTCGGTCTATGGGCCGCTGTCGGCGATCGCGCACACCACCGGGTCGCTCCAGTCGTCGATCGCCAGTGCCCGGCGCGTCCGCGAGATGTTTGCGCTCGTGCCCGAGACGCGCGACCACGGCGGCGTCGATCCCGGCCGCCCGGCCGGCCACATCCAGTTCGACAACGTCGGCTTCGCCTACGGGCCCGACCGGCGGGTGCTGGATCGCGTGACCTTCGAGGCGCATCCGGGCGAACTCGTGGCCATCGTCGGCCTGACCGGCGCAGGCAAGACGAGCCTGGTCTCGATGATCCCCCGCTTCTACGACGCCGACACGGGACGCGTCGCCCTCGACGGACGTGACATCCGCGACTACGACCTCCACCGCCTGCGCGAGCAGATCGCCATCGTCCCGCAGGAATCCCTGCTCTTCAGCGGCACCATCGCCGACAACATCCGCTACGGCCGCCTCGAGGCCACCGATGCCGAGGTCGAGGCCGCCGCGCGGGCGGCACACGCGCACGACTTCATCCTGCGGCTGGCCGGCGGGTACGCCGCCGACGTCGCCGAGTCGGGCGGCAGCCTGTCGGGCGGCGAACGCCAGCGCCTCAGCATCGCGCGCGCCCTGCTCAAGGACGCGCCCATCATCATTCTCGACGAGCCTACGTCGTCTCTCGACGCGCTGTCTGAAGAGAAGGTCTTCGGCGCCCTGAAGACGTTGCGGCAGGGGCGCACCACGCTGGTCATCGCGCACCGCCTGTCGACGATCCGCGACGCCGACCGCATCCTCGTGCTCGACGAGGGGACGCTGGTGGCCCAGGGCCGCCACGACGACCTGCTGGCCGGCAACGACCTCTACCGGCGCATGTGCGCGCGGCTCAGCGTCGGCAAGTCGCTCGACGAACCCGAGACCGTCGACGAGATCCTGCGGGTGACGCGATGAAGATCCTCGTGGCCGGTATCATCGCCCGCTACCCCTTCGGCGGCGTGGCCTGGTGCTCGTCGATGTACCTGCTGGGGCTGCGCGCCCTCGGGCACGAGGTGCACTACGTCGAAGACACCGGCGAGTGCATCTACGACCCGGTGGCCAACACGATCAGCGAAGACCCGGCGTATGGCCTGGCGCACATCGACGCCACGCTGCGCCCACACGGCCTAGGCGACGCGTGGACCTTCGTCAACTACGACGGCACCTACCACGGGCAGCCACGCGCGCGCCTCGAGGCGTTCTGCGCCGACGCCGAGCTGTTCATCAACCTCTCGGGCGGATCGTGGTTCTGGCGCGACGAGTACGCGCGGATCCCGCGAAAGGTGTTCATCGACAGCGACCCGGCCTTCACGCAGATCTCGCTGGCGACGCGCGAGCAGTCGCTGCGCGACTTCTTCACGCGCTTCGACCACGTGTTCACCTTCGGCGCGAACATCGGCACGCCGGGCAATGAGATCCCGGTGGGCGCGCACCGGTGGCTCCACACCTGGCAACCGGTGGTGCTCGATGCGTGGAGTCCTGCCGGCCTGCCCCGCGACCGCCGGTTCACGACGGTGATGACCTGGAAGATCAGGAGCTTCGCCGAGATCGGCGGGAACAAGGACCAGGAGTTCCTCAAGGTGATCGACCTGCCGGCGCGTGTCGGCGACCGCTTCACGCTGGCCGTCAACGGGCCGCACGACGTGCTCCAGTCGCGCGGATGGCAGACCGTCGACGCGATGGCGGTGTCACGCACGGCCGACGGGTATCGGGAGTTCGTCCGCGCGTCCTACGCCGAGTTCGGCGTTGCCAAGCACACGTACGTATCGACGCGCAGCGGATGGTTCAGCGACCGCACCGAGTGCTACCTCGCCAGCGGCCGGCCGGCCATCGTGCAGCACACCGGCTGGGAATCGCACCTGCCCTCGGGCGAGGGGCTCTTCGGGTTCAGTCAGATGGACGACATCGTTGCCGCCATCGAGGCGATCGACGCCGACTACGCGCGCCACGCGCGGCGCGCTCGCGAGATTGCGGCGGCGCATTTCGACGCCAACGTCGTGCTGCCCTCCCTGCTCGAGCGGGCGCTGCGATGAGCCGGCCGCTCCGCATCGCGCACGTCGCCCCGGTGGCCATGGCACTGCCGCCAGCGGGATCGGGCTCGGTCGAGTTGATGACATGGCTGCTGACCGAAGGCCTGGTCGCGCGCGGCCACGATGTCACGCTGTTCGCGACCGCGAACTCGACAACGTCGGCACGCCTGCACGCGCTCTACGACCGCGGCTACGTCGAGAACCCCGACATGTGGCCGTGGGAACTCTACGAGATGCTGAACGTGGCGGCCGCGGTCGAGCGGGCCGACGAGTTCGACATCATCCACTACGAGGCGGCGTACTACCCGATGTCGCTCGCCTTTGCCCGCCTCTGCCGCGCGCCGCTCGTGCAGACGCTGCACCATGCGCCGTCGAAGGGCGAGGTGGCGCTGTGGTCGCGGTACCCCGAGATCCCGTTCGTGGCGATCTCGCAGGAGCAGGCACGCCTGCTCCACGGGGTCACGATCGCCGGCGTCGTGCTGCACGGCATCGACACCGACAGTTTCGCGTTCCGCGACACGCCCGACGACTACGTGCTGTTCCTGGGACGATTCACCGACGGCAAGGGCGTCAGGCAGGCGATCGAGATCGCGCGGGCCACGGGGCACCGCCTGGTGCTCGCCGCACCCGAAGACGACTACTACCACCAGCACGTCAAGCCGCACGTCGATGGCACGAGCGTCGTCTACGCGGGCGAAGTCGACCATGCCGGCAAGGTGGCCCTGTTCGGCGGCGCCAAGGCCCTGCTCTACCCCGTGCAAAGTGGTGAGCCGTTTGGCCTCGTCCTGGCCGAGGCCATGGCGTGCGGCACGCCGGTGGCCGCCATCGATCGCGGCGCCGTGCGCGAAGTGGTGGACGACGGCCTGACCGGACTCATCTTCGCCGACGAGGCCGCGATGACGGCCGGCCTGGCGCGTACCTTCGATCTCGATCGCCGCGCCGTGCGCGCGCGTGCGGTGGCGCGCTTCGGTGTCGCGCGAATGGTCGACGAGTACGTTGCCGTCTACGAGCGCCTGGCGGCCGGGCGACGCCTGTGACCCGCCCTACCGTGTCGGGGGCGCGCGTGCTGGTCGTCCTCGCACACCCCGACGACGAATCCCTGGCCTGCGGGGGCACGATCGCGCTGCTGTCGCGCCATGGCGCACACGTCCGGGTCGTCTGCGCGACCCACGGTGAGA